>JBARNF010000685.1:0-5592 GCA_049802835.1 Bradyrhizobium sp. | reverse complement strand
GCTTGAATCCAGAAGGTGAGGGCGGTGATGCCAGCCGCGATCGCAAACGTTGTCGCAACGCCGGCGGCTAAGCCGAGATCGACGCCGACGCTCTCCAGCATGGCGCGCAATTGCACGGCGAGGCCTGCCAGCAGCCTGGCGGCGTAATCTGCCGCGGCCGCGCCGGTGTAGAGCAGAACGGCCGTCCACACGACCGCAGCCATCGCGATCAGCATCGACGTCAGCACGGCAAGCCCGTCGCAGGCCATGAAGCCGATCGATGCTGCGATCAGCGCCAGCGCCGGCATCACATTGCCCATCGGAATGGGGAGGATGATGGTGACGGCCATCAGCAGCAGCGGCAGCGCCAGCAGCATCCGGGCGCGGCGGCCGGTCAGCCAGACCAGGCGGTCCTCGCGCAGGCCGCGCTCGGCAAAGCCGGCCCAGTCGAGCCCGGCGCGGATCACCTTGCGCAGCAGCCGCTGCGGCACCGGGCGGCGGCGCAGCGTCTCCGGCAGCCACAGCCGCTCGGCGCCGAACAGGATCTGCAACGCGACCAGCGCCACCAGCGTGCCGAACACCATGCCGAACGGGCCGGGCAGCGGGATCAGCGCAGGGATCGTGAGCAGGAGCAAGGTCAGGCCGAGACCTTCCGATTCCAGACCGTCGAACAACTCGCCGACGGACGGCTCCTCCGATCTCACCGTGCGCGCGATGGCGAGCAGGCGGCGACTGATCGGCCCGTTATGACGGCGTGGCGCCGGCAAATCCTCATCGTTGGATGCGACATCATTCATCGCCACGCCGTGACCTCGCTCATTTCAAGCTGCCGGATTGGGCCTGCGCGACCGCAGGCCGGGTCTTCCACAACGAATAGCCGATACCCCAGCCGAGCAGACCGAAGGTGATGCCGAGCGACAGCGCCGGCGGAAACTTCTCCAGTCCGAGCAGGTCGGCGAGGAAAATCTTCGACCCGATGAAGATCAGCACGGCCGCCAGCGCCGGCTTGAGATACTGGAAGCGGTCGACCATCGCGGCCAGCGCGAAATAGAGCGCGCGCAGACCCAGAATCGCGAAGATGTTCGAGGTGTAGACGACGAACGGATCGGTCGAGATCGCGAAGATCGCAGGTACGGAGTCGACGGCGAAGATGATGTCGGCGAACTCGATCAGAATCAGCGCCAGGAACAGCGGCGTCATGAACCAGACCAGCCTGCCGCTCGCGTCCTTCTGCCGCACGAAGAAGCGCTCATCGTGCAGGCGATCGGTGACGTCGAAGCGACGGCGCATCCACGCCCGTGCCGGGTTGGAGCCGACGTCGTGCGGCTTGTCATTGAACACGAGCATCTTGACGCCGGTCGCGACCAGAAACAGCGCGAACACGTAGAGAACCCAGCTCGCCTGCGCGACGATGGCGGCGCCGAGGCCGATCATGATGGCACGCAGCGCGATCACGCCGACGATGCCCCAGAACAGCACGCGATGCTGATAGGCGCGCGGAATCGAGAAGTAGCTGAAGATCATCGCAATGACGAAGACGTTGTCTATCGCCAGCGCCTTCTCGATCGTGAACGCAGTGAGGTAGGCCGTGCCAGCTTCGCCGCCCAGTTGCCACCAAACCCAGCCGCCAAAGGCGAGGCCGAGCATGATGTAGACGGCGCTCATGACCAGGCTCTCCCGCACCGAGATCTCGCGCGTCTTGCGATTGACGACACCGAGATCGAACACAAGCAGGGCGAGCACGAGGGCGAGAAAGGCGAGCCACATCCAGATGGGCTTGCCGGCAAACGCGATGAGCAGGAATTCCACGACGGGTCCTCTTAAGCCGGCGTGATCGATGTCATCAGGTCCGACATCGTGAGAGCACCGGCATCTTCACCAGAGGGGCCCGGACCAAGGGGTACGCTACGGAAATAGGCTCGGGCCGGTCGGGTTTCAAGAGGTGACCCGCGAGCGCCCACGTTCAGCAAGATGAACGATGAGGTGCGACAGAGTGTCTGCTGTCTTGCAGCCGTGTGACTGCGAACTAACTCCACGGCACCGGTGATCCGTGGCCCTTTGATCGTCTGCAAGGCGATGATGTCGGACTCTCATTTGGGGCAGATGCCGGTGACGGCATTTCGCTCTTCGATGCGCTCCTGGGAGTTTGATGAGATGCGGCCACACGTGTCGCCTGTGACTATTAGGCTTTGCGACCTCGGCCTCGGACATCTCCACTCCGGCAGCTTTCCCGACGTCGTTCGGCTGTCTCCGGATCAACGGTGCGGCGACGACGATCGTGATGGAACCCGGAGGCCACATCGGAACTTTGTATGGAACTCGCGCCTGATGGCCAGTGCGCGCTGGCATATTGTGTACGGGAGCATGTCGTGACCGCGGGGGACGATCAGGTATCGATGGCGAAGGCACGTCCACTGCGGCCGCAAGTCGCGACGCGCCGGCTGTTGATGATCATCAACCGCGGCAGCCGCTCCGGCGGTACGGCGGCAGGTGTGGCCGTGTCGCGGCTGAGCGCCGCGGGCTATGATCTCGTGATCTCGGCGCCGCATAGTCCGCGCGAGGTGTCGCCGTGGATCGAAGCCCATGCCGATGATGCAGAAGCGGTGGTGATTGCCGGCGGCGACGGCAGCCTCAATGCCGCGGCGCCGGCCCTGGTGAGGACAGGCCTGCCGCTCGGCATCATTCCGGCTGGCACCGCCAATGATCTTGCGCGCACGCTCGGTCTGCCCGAGGACATGGAGGCGGCGGCGGATGTGATCGCCGCGGGCCATCGCCGCCAGATCGATCTCGGCGAGGTCAACGGTCATCCGTTTTTCAACGTCGCGAGCCTCGGCTTGAGCGCCGAGCTGGCGCGTCAGCTGACGAAGGAAACCAAACGGCGGTTCGGCCGGCTCGGTTATGCGATCACGGCGCTGAAGGTGCTGACCAATGCGCGGCCGTTCCGCGCCATGATCGTGTCGTCGGACGGCGCGGTGCGCGTGAAGACCTTGCAGATCGCGGTCGGCAACGGCCGCTATTACGGCGGCGGCATGGCGGTCGATCACCGCGCCGAGATCGATGATGCCCATCTCGATCTCTATTCGCTCGAGATCGGCCGGGTCTGGAAGCTGCTGGCGATGGCCTATGATTTCCGCAAGGGACGCCACGGCCTGTGGCAGGAGGTGCGGGCCTCGCGAGACACGTCGTTCGAGATCCGCACGCGGCGTCCGCGCCCGATCAATGCCGATGGCGAGCTCGTTACCTTTACGCCGGCGCGCTTCGGCGTGCGGCCGCGCGCGGTTTCTGTGTTCGTCCCCCAAGCCGCAGGGCAGGACCGCACCTGACGCGAAGCCGCCTGATCCGCAGTTTGCGGCTGCTCGTTTTCGATTGCCCCCAAGTTGAGAGACCCATGACCAAGCAGACCCGATTCAATCTCTGGTACGCACTGATTGCGATCTTCGTCGCGATGATGATCCACAATGCGTGGACGAGCTATCGCCAGGTCGCCGTCATTCCCTACAGCCAGTTCCAGGATCTCCTGGCCGCCGGCAAGGTGAAGGAGGTCGGCGTCTCCGAGAACTACCTCGAGGGCAGTTTGAAGGAGCCGCTGCCCGGCGGCCAGACGCGCTTTGCCACCACGCGCGTCGATCAGGAATTCGCCAAGGAGCTCGCCAAGGCCAACGTCAGCTTCACCGGTCGGGTCGAGAGCAACATCCTCGGCGACATCCTCTCGCTGGTGATGCCGATCGCGCTGTTCTTCGGCGTCTGGTACTGGCTGTCGCGCCGGATGATGGGCGGCGCCGGCGGCCTGATGCAGATCGGCAAGAGCAAGGCCAAGGTCTATGTCGAGGCCAACACCGGCGTCCGCTTCGACGACGTCGCGGGTGTCGATGAAGCCAAGGACGAGCTGCGCGAGATCGTCGCCTTCCTGAAGGATCCGAAGTCCTATGGCCGCCTCGGCGGCCGCATGCCGAAGGGCGTGCTGCTGGTCGGTCCGCCCGGCACCGGCAAGACGCTGCTCGCCAAGGCGGTCGCGGGCGAAGCCGGCGTGCCGTTCTTCTCGATCTCGGGCTCCGAATTCGTCGAGATGTTCGTCGGCGTCGGTGCCGCCCGCGTGCGCGACCTGTTCGAGCAGGCGCGCGCCAAGGCGCCCGCGATTATCTTCATCGACGAGCTCGATGCGCTCGGCCGTGCTCGCGGCATGGGCCCGTTCGCCGGCGGCCACGACGAGAAGGAGCAGACGCTGAACCAGCTGCTGGTCGAGCTCGACGGCTTCGATTCCTCGGCCGGACTGGTGCTGCTGGCGGCCACCAACCGCCCGGAGATTCTCGATCCGGCGCTGCTGCGCGCCGGGCGCTTCGATCGTCAGGTGCTGGTCGACCGTCCCGACAAGCCGGGCCGCATCCAGATCCTGCAGGTGCATCTGAAGAAGGCGAAGCTCGCGGCCGACGTCGACCCCGAGAAGGTTGCCGCGCTGACGCCCGGCTTTACAGGGGCCGACCTCGCCAATCTCGTCAATGAGGCGACGCTGCTGGCCACGCGGCGCGGCGCCGACGAGGTCGGCCTCGACGACTTCAATAATGCGATCGAGCGCATCGTCGCGGGGCTGGAGAAGCGCAACCGGCTGCTCAATCCCAGGGAGCGCGAGATCGTCGCTTATCACGAGATGGGGCATGCGATCGTCGCGATGAGCCTGCCGGGCACCGATCCTGTGCACAAGGTCTCGATCATTCCGCGCGGCGTCGGCGCGCTCGGCTATACGATCCAGCGTCCAACCGAGGACCGTTTCCTGATGACCCGCGAGGAGCTCGAGAACAAGATGGCGGTGCTGCTCGGCGGCCGCGCCGCGGAGCTCGTCGTCTATGGCCATCTGTCGACCGGCGCCGCAGATGATCTGCGCCGTGTCACCGACATCGCACGCTCGATGGTGACGCGTTACGGCATGTCGGAGCAGTTGGGGTCGGTGGCCTATGAGCGCGACAACCCGTCGTTCCTCGCACCCGGCACCTCGCGCAGCGCCGATTATGGCGCGGCGGCCGGCGATGCGATCGACGCCGAGGTGCGGACGATCGTGACATCGGCGCTGGAGCGCACCCGCAAGCTGCTGCAAGACAAGCGCGACGTGCTGGAGCGTGCCGCGCGCCGGCTGCTGGTCAAGGAGACACTAGACGAGAGCGAGCTCGCCGCGCTGCTCAAGCAGGACCAGCGCGCCGGTGATCTGGTCGCAGCGGCGCGGCCGATGTCGGCCTAGCAACGCTGAACTCATGCTGGTGGCGCGAGACAATCGAAAGATGAGCTGCGCTGCTCATGAATGCGCCCTCTCCCCTTGCGGGAGAGGGCATGTAGGACCGGACGGCAGGCTCGGTCGGGTGAGGGGTATGTCTCCACGCGGTGTTTGCGGAGAGATACCCCTCACCCGACCGAGTGCATGGATGGGCTGGAGATGCCCTCTCCCGCAAGGGGAGAGGGCACTGTATCGCACAGCGCAAGGCTGGCTCGCGACTGAAGGTCAGCGGCTGCCGATTCGTCGCGGCCACATCCGCGCCAGCGTCTCGTCCCTTTGGACGAATTCGTGCCAGAGCGTGGCCGCGATGTGCAGACCGACCGCGAGATAGACCAGATAGGCCAGCGCGT
>JBARNF010000684.1:0-1872 GCA_049802835.1 Bradyrhizobium sp. | reverse complement strand
GGTATGGCCAGGTCCTCGATCTCCAGGCCTTCGAGTTCCTTTTCCAAGGCGGACCGCAACCGTTCGCCGGTGATGAGGCTCGCGCCGGAAAATGAGAGATCCATCAGCGTGAAGACGCGCCGCTTGGTCAGGGTGCGGGCAAAGGCCTCGATCTGATCAAGCTTGCCGGCGGCATAGCATCCGGCGACGACGGCGCCGATCGACGTGCCTGCGATCACATCGGGCTTGATGTCATTAGCGGCGAGTTCGCGCAGCACGCCGATGTGCGACCAGCCGCGCGCCGCGCCCGCGCCGAGCGCCAGCCCGATCGTCGGCTGACCGCGCCTTTGCCGTTTGGCCTCGGTATCGGCCTTCCGTACGAGGGTCGTCGGAGGAGCTTGTGGTTCGTCCGTCATCGCGCCAGCCGCCTCGGCATCGACAAGTTGAAGGTTGCGTGAGCGTAGCGATAACATACGGGCCTTCCCGCGCCGCTGTCTCCGTCATGTTAAGCGGCACAAGATATATTTGGAGACCAGCCTGCGCTTCGAAAGGTGGGCTTCAGGTTAACTTTCCGCCAAAAAAAGCGCCTACGCGCCCTCGGCGGAGAAAACCAGCGCGCCCTCGTCGCCGAGCGCCCGATAAAAGCAGGACTTCCTCCCCGTATGGCACGCCCTGCCGTCGCCGCCGACTTCGACCTCGAGCAGCACGGCGTCCTGATCGCAGTCGACGCGCAGCGACAGCACCTTTTGCGTCTGACCCGACGTCTCGCCTTTGCGCCAGAGCGAGCGCCGCGACCGCGACCAATAATGGGCGAGACCCGTCTCGATCGTCGTCTCGAGCGCGAGTTCGTTCATATAGGCGACCATCAGCACGTCGTGCGTCGCCGCCTCGGTGGTGACGCAGACGATGAGGCCGTTCGCGTCGAATTTCGGCGCGAAAACGCTCCCCTCATCCACCTCTTTCGAAGCCTGCGACATCACCGCGCCCCGCGCAGCAGCGTATAGAAACGCGCCTGCTCGGCCGGATCGTCACGGAAAACTCCGGAAAACTGCATGGTGACCGTGGACGATCCCTGCTTCATCACGCCGCGCATCGACATGCACATATGTTCCGCCTCGACCATCACGGCGACACCGCGCGGCGCGAGCGCTTCGTCGATCGCCGCCGCGATCTGCGCCGTCATCGCCTCCTGAGTCTGGAGGCGGCGGGCAAAAATCTCGACAAGCCGGGCAAGCTTCGATAGCCCGACCACCCCGCCCGCCGGATAATAGGCGATGTGCGTCTTTCCAACGAATGGCACGACGTGGTGCTCGCAATGCGAGGTAAAGGGAATGTCGCGAACGAGCACGAGATCGTCGTAGCCTTCGACCTCCTCGAAGACTTTCGACAGAACCTCGTCGGCGCTCTCCCGATAGCCGCTGAAGAACTCTTCATAGGCTTTGACGACTCGACGCGGGGTGTCGAGCAGTCCCTCGCGGTCCGGATCGTCTCCCGCCCAGCGCAACAACGTGCGCACGGCGGCTTCGGCTTCATCGCGGGAGGGGCGTTCGACGGTTTTAACCGTCTCGAGCGAAGAAAAGGGACAGGTCTTAACCACGTCATCCATGTGGCGCCTCCAACTGACTAACGCCGCCCGCCCTCAAAAAAGCGTCGGCCGCCTCACGCCTAGCACGAAACGTGCAAGGCGCCCCTCAAATCGTCGCCCTCTCCTGATGGTGCCGAGATCACGAGAATTCGAGACGAACAGGGCCGTGGACGGCCCCGGCGCGGCGATCGCTTTCGCGAGGACGCGCGAAATCCTATATAGAGATTTACCGAGGCGATGGTAAGGCCTTGGCTTGAAACGCGCGGCGGCGATGCTCGACAACATTTACAATCAACGCATTCTGGAAC
>JBARNF010000683.1:0-2352 GCA_049802835.1 Bradyrhizobium sp. | reverse complement strand
CGCTGCCCGGGTCATGCTCATCACGCTCACCCTCATGAAAGTCGGAGGGCGCAGGGAATGCCGGGTGAAGGCCTCACCCATGGCCCGCCTGCAGAAAAAATGCAGGCGGCAGGTACCACAGGTAAAGCCGATCAACCGGCATTCCCTGCGCGACGGTCTTCACGCTTATACGCAGTCTCCCTGGTGCGCCGGGCTTGTTGGCCACCATCACCGCACGGCACATCAGCGCCGTCGCGACTTGATACCAGCGTCGGGGTATCAGGACCCTGCGACTTCACGTCCGCAAGACGTCGTTCGTCCGCACGCTCCAAAGAGCCTGCTGCGACCTCTCGCGGCCATCGCTCCCCGCCTCGCGTGTCGTGACGATCGCGCGCAACGCCCCTCCGAGTGAGGCGGGATATCGGCATCAAAGCATGATTTCTGATTTTCGTCAAACGAAATCTACGAATCCGAAGTGGTCGGCGGACGGTCCGCACGCGGAGCGTGCGCCGGTGGCGCCTTTGTTTGGGCGCAGGCGCAGGCCGACTCTCCAAGACACAAGGGCGGCTGACATTCAGCCGCCCTTGCGTTGGCATGCCTGATGTCAGGCCGCGCGCCGGATGGTTTCTTCCATGCGCTTGGTCGCGTCCTCGGTCAGCTTGACCGACATGTCCGCCACGCGGCGGCTGCTCTCCAAGACGCTGCCCACGGCGTCGCGAAGCAGATCGCTCTGAACCGCCGCGAGATCCTGCGGCGTCCGGCAGTTCCATAGCTCGTTCATGCGCTCCATTCCATGCTCCATCTGGTGCCGAACCAGCGCAAAGTACTCCTGCGACATGCCGCTCATGACCTTGCTGGCCGCCGTCGCAGAGTAAAGGATGCTTTGGGCGTTGCGCGCAGACCGCTCAGCGGCCTCTTGCGCACCGTTCCCGGTCAGCCCGAGGGTGCGACCGATCTGCTCGGTCGAACGTCCCATCACCGCCGATGTCATGTCCAGACCGAAACGCCACGCATTCTGAAGCGTCTCGGCATTTTGTTTGAGGAGAGTGGCGCCGACCCGTGCGACCTCTTCGCCTGCCTGAGCGGTTGCCTGACCCATGCGGGCGGTCTGCTCCGCCGCATTTTGTCCGACACGTCTCGCCTGCTCAGCCGTCGTTTCAGCGGTTTGCCGAGCTGCATCTCCCATGTTCTGGGTAGACCTTTCCTCCTGGCGCGGATTTGCCATCTCTGCTTCTCCTTGGGATGTCTCTGATTGCTCGTGAGCTCGGAGCCCGTGCTGGCCCTGACACAGCTCCTGCCCTGCAACGCCACGTTGTCAGGACCGTTCCGCCTTCTGCTGAATTTTAAGTAAGCTTGACTCGGGCAGAAAGCACCGCCTCCACGCAGCAGCGCCCTGACTCGCGAACTCATCCCAGGAACAGCGCGCATCCCTCCGTGCATAGGAGGGAACGATCGTTCCAGCCTGAGCCAATGTCTTCAATCAAATGCCTTCAGTGAAATCGTTCTGCGGCTGGCGAGCGTCGTTGAGATTCTCTGCCGAGCGGCGAGATGCCCGTGACGAGATGCTAATGACTACCGACATCGCGAGGAGCGAAGCGACGAAGCAATCCAGAATCGTTGTTCAATTCTGGATTGCCTCCGCCGTCGCCCTACGGGCGATGGCGGACGCGTAGCTTCGCTCGCAATGACCCCACGATAAAACCAAGCGCGTGACGGCGGGCACGGCGCTGGCGCGCCTTTGCCCCATGCTACGGGCCTTCGCCCGTGGCGCCCTACTCCGCCGCCATCTGGCGCGGGGCTGGCGGCGGGCTCGCGAGGTCGGTGGCGAGTTGGGCGTAGCGCAGCTTTGCCTCCTGCACCGCCTTGTCCTTGACCGGGCCGTAGCCGCGGATGCGATCGGGCAGCGACAACAGCTCGACGGCGATCTCGACATTGGCCGGCGACAGCAGTCCGAGCACCGTCGCGACGTCCTTCTCGTAACCGGCGATCAGGTCGCGCTCCATCTTGCGCTCGGCCGCATAGCCGAAGATGTCGAGCGGGGTGCCGCGCAGGCCCTTGAGCCTAGCCAGCAACCGGAACATCTTCATCATGCCTGGCCCGAAGCTGCGCTTCTTCGGCCGGCCCTGTGCGTCGAGGCCGGAGTTGAGGATCGGCGGCGCTAGGTTGAAGGAGACCTTGTAGTCACCTTCGAACGCGTCATGAATCTGCTTCTCGAAGCTGCCGTCCGAGAACAGCCGCGCCACCTCGTACTCGTCCTTGTAGGCCAGCAGCTTGGCGTAGTTGATCGCAACCGCGCGCGGCAGCGCCTCGCCGTAACCGCCTTTGTCCGCGGCCTCGCGGACCTGGTCGACCAGCTTGCGGTAGCGCTTGGCA
>JBARNF010000682.1:0-12574 GCA_049802835.1 Bradyrhizobium sp. | reverse complement strand
CTGATGGGCGCGGCGCTGCCGCTGATGTGCGGCGCGTGTCTGCTTTATTGGTTCTTCGGCCAGTATTTGCCGGCGCCTTTCAACCATCGCGGCTATGATTTCGATCAGGTCATCACGCATTTGTCGTTCGGCACCGAAGGATTTTACGGCGTGCCGATCTACGTCTCGGCGACCTATATTTTTCTGTTCATTCTGTTCGGCTCGTTCCTCGAACGCGCCGGGATGATCCAGCTGTTCACCGACGTCTCGCTCGGCCTGTTCGGCCGCACCCGCGGCGGACCTGCCAAGGTCGCGGTGTTCGCCTCGGGCATGATGGGAACGATCTCGGGCTCCGGCGTCGCCAACGTCGTTACCGTCGGCCAGTTCACGATTCCGCTGATGATCAGGTTCGGCTATCGCCGCGCCTTCGCGGCCGGCGTCGAAGCCACGGCGTCGATGGGCGGCCAGATCATGCCGCCGGTGATGGGCGCGGTCGCCTTCATCATGGCCGAGACGCTGGGCGTGGATTACTCGGTCATCGTCAAGGCGGCCGTGATCCCGGCCATCCTGTATTTCGCCTCGGCCTTCTGGATGGTGCATCTGGAGGCCGGCAGGCACGGCCTGACCGGCATGAAGCCGTCGGAAATCCCCAGCGCCTGGAAGGCGCTGGTGGCGCGCTGGTACCTCGTGCTGCCGCTGGCGGCGCTGGTCTACATGCTGTTCGAGGGCTTCACGCCGCTCTATGCCGGCTCGATGGGACTGGCGCTCACGGTGGCCTTGATCCTGGGCACCTCGATCACGATGGGCTTTTCGAACCAGGTGCTGCGCTATGTGTTCTGGATCGGGCTTGCGCTCGTGGTCGGCGCGCTCTCGCGCAACGGCCTGCAGATCGTGCCCGTCGCCTCGGTCGTCGTCGCGCTCATCGTCATCACCGGTTTCGTGCGTGGCGGCATGGGCACCCTGCATGCCTGCCGCGATTCTCTGGCTGAAAGCGCGAAGTCGGCTCTCACGGTCGGCATGGCTTGCGCCATCGTCGGCGTCATCATCGGCATGATGACCCAGACCGGCGTCGGCTCGATCTTCGGCGGCTGGGTGATCGGCCTCGGCAAGACCAGCCTGTTCGCGGCGCTGATCATGACGATGCTGCTGTCGATCCTGCTCGGCACCGGCATTCCAACCATCCCGACCTACATCATCACCGCGGCGCTCGCAGCACCCGCGCTCGCCAAGCTCGGCGTGCCCCTGATCGCGAGCCACATGTTCGCATTCTACTACGGCATCATGGCTGACCTCTCGCCGCCGGTGGCGCTGGCGGCGCTGGCGGCCGCGCCGATCGCCAAGGAGAACCCGGACAAGATCGGCTGGGAAGCGATGCGGATCGCGCTCGCCGGCTATGTCATTCCCTTCCTGTTCGTCTATTCGCCGGCCTTGATGCTACAGCCGGGAGACCCGATGGAGGCGCAGCTCGGCTTCGTCGGTGCGGTGGCCTATGCCGGCGTGAAGGCGCTGGTCTCGATCGGCCTGTTCGGCATGGTCGCGATCGGCTTCCTGTTCACCCGCATGACCGTGATCGAGCGCCTGCTGGCGTTCGTCGCATCGGTCTGCCTGCTCGGCGAATTCCCCTACAGCGACCTGCTGGGCTTCGTGCTGGGACTGGCGATCGTCGCCTGGCAGTGGCGTCAGCGGCCGGCTGCAGTGGTGGCGTCCGCTTGAGCCTCTGCCTTGCGTCATCAGGTGTCGTGAAAGCGCTGGCACTGGCGAGCTTCACCCTGGCCTGGAGCCATTCGGTCGAGAAGACTGCGTGGCAGGAGGACTGGCGCGTCACGCCGGATGGTCTCGAATTGGCGCAAGCGCGCGTCAAAGGCTCGGGGGCCGGCATGGAGCCGCCGCCGGAGGCGCGGCTGGTCGACGGCTGGTTCCAGTGGCAGCCGCAGCGCGCGCCGCTGTCGCGGCTCGTGCTCGCAAATTCCGGCGCGGCCGGGGAATGGCGGATCTGTTCCGAGGGGCAGTGCCGGACGCTCTCGGAGATCTTCGGTCGCGACATCGGCGCCACGACGATCACGATGAGCGTCTGCAACGAATAACCAACCGGTCAAAACGAACAAGTCAGGGAGGATGCGATGGATCGTCTCAAGGGCAAGGTGGCGCTGGTGGTCGGCGCCGGGTCGATCGGGCCGGGCTGGGGCAACGGCAAGGCCACGGCCGTGACCTTCGCGCGGCAGGGCGCCAAGGTGTTCTGCGTCGACAGAAATGGAGAGGCGGCGGCCGAGACGGCGTCGATCATTTCAGGCGAGGGCGGGCAGGCCGAAGCGTTCACCGCCGACGTCTCGAAGGCGTCCGAGGTCGAGGCGATGGTGAAGGCCTGTCTCGCGGCCCATGGCCGCATCGACGTGCTCGACAACAATGTCGGCATCGCCGAGATGGGCAGCGTCGTCGATATCGAGGAAGCCGAGTGGGACCGCGTGTTCGCGGTCAACCTGAAGAGCGCCTATCTCGCCATGAAGCACGTCATTCCCGTGATGATCGGGCAAGGCGGCGGTTCCATCATCAACATCTCCTCGGTCGCCTCGATCCGCCAGGTCGGCATCTCCTATGTCAGCTACGGTGCCAGCAAGGCGGCGATGAACCAGATGACGCGGACCACCGCGGTCGAGTTCGCGCCGAAGCATGTGCGCGTCAATGCGATCCTGCCGGGATTGATGAAGACGCCGATGGTCGAGCATTCCGCGGGGCTCGCCGCGAGCTATGCCAAGGGCGACGTGGAGGAGATGTGGCGCAAGCGCGATGCCCAGGTGCCGATGGGGCACATGGGTGACGCCTTTGACGTGGCGAATGCCGCCTTGTTCCTCGCGTCCGACGAGTCGCGCTATGTCACTGGCACCATGCTCGTGGTCGATGGCGGGCTCACCTGCCGCAGCTAGGCCGAACCGATTGCATCGCGGCGTGGCCTGAGCCATATCCGTGCCGGGGCGCTTCCACTAGGACATGACGATGCAGCCATGCCGCTTCGGAGCGGTCGTTTCGGCCCTGCTTTCCACATACCTCCTGCTCGTGGCGGAGGCGTATGCGGTCGGCGCCGCCGAGCCCACGAAGGAGCCGCCGGCGGACGCCAGCGCCTGCATGGCCGCGTCCGAGGCCCGTGACGCCGGCAAGGTGCTCACCGATTGCGGGGCGTTGATCGACAACATGAAGGTTGCCAAGAGCGATCGCATCAATGCGCTGATCGCGCGCGCCTCGATCTTCATTACCCGGGGCGAGGCTGATCGCGCCATCGCCGATTACGACGCGGCCTTGCAGCTCGATCCGGCGCTCGCCGACATCTTCAACGCGCGCGGCGAGCTGCATCGGAAGAAGGGCGATCGTCCCAGGGCGTTGGCCGACTTCGCCACGGCGCTGCGGCTCAATCCGGATCACGCCAGTGCGCGCAGCAACTATCACACGCTCGCCGTCGAGCTCGAGCGTCTCGGCGCCCAGATGGCGGTCGTCGGCCGGCCCAGCTTCAATTGCGCGACGGCGCGCCGAGCCGTCGAGAAGGCAATCTGCGCCGATCCCGAGCTCGCCAATCTCGATCGCGAGATCTCCGGCTCGCATGCCCGGGTGGTGCGCGAGGCCGGCAGCGCCGCCGCAGCCCGCGTCCTGCAGCGTGAGCAGGACGCCTTCATCGCACGCCGCAATGCCGAATTTGGCCGCGCCGGCTACGATCTCAAGAGGGCGATGCAGGACCGCTTGCGGCGGCTGAACGGCGCGGACGGCTATTGATCGCCGGCCGAGGCGCTTGAACCCGGTTCGGATCGGTGACGACAACGGGAGAGAGCAACGTCTCTCAACCCGTACCGGTCGAAGAGCCAGCCGAAAAGCCCACGACGATGCACGCTTCCATCCAATCGATCCCGCCCTGCCGATCCTACCGCGTATCCGCCCGAGTGCTCCGTCTCGCAGCCGGCTTTGTCCTTGGCCTGGGAGCGTGCCCCGTTTTCGCCGCGGATACGGAATGCGCAGCCGGCAGCAAGGCGCCGCCGTCCGAACTGATCACGGCCTGCACGGCCGCGATCGAGCAGGCGGCGAGCTCGCCGAGGGATCAATCCGCCGCCCTCGTCGCCCGTGCCGACGCCCATGCCCGCACGTCCGGTGGGATGACCCTGGCGCTGAAGGATCTCGACCGCGCCATCGCGCTCGACGGCAGGAATGCGCGTGCCTATCGGCTGCGTGGCGATCTCATGCGCGAGGCAGGCGGCGACCAGGCCAAGGCGGCGGCCGATCTGAGCATGGCGATTTCGTTGAATCCGGACGACGCCGAAGCGTTCGAGCTGCGCGGCGTTGTCTACACCGGCCAGCGCCGGCTCGATCGTGCTTTGGCCGATTATGACCAGGCGATCCGCCTGAAGCCGGATTACGCCCAGGCCTACGCCGATCGCGGCGTGGCGTTCTATCTGCGCGGAGACAACGAGAAGGCGGTGCGCGACTATGACGAAGCGATCCGGCTCGATCCTGACCGGCCGCGCACGTTCACCAACCGCGCGGCCGCCTACAAGAAGCTCGGCCAGATGGACAAGGCGCTCGCCGATGACGACGAGGCGATCCGGCGTGATCCGAAAGTGCCGGAATATTTCGACAATCGCGGCCTCACCTACGCCGCGCTGGGCGACTACGACAAGGCGATCGCCGATTACGATCAGGCAATCAGGCTGGAGCCGCGTCCGAACTTCCTGACCAACCGCGGCGATTCCCATCAGTTCAAGAACGAGCTCGGGGCGGCGCTGAGCGACTACGATGCGGCGCTGCGCCTCGATCCGGATTTCGCGCTCACCTATAACAACCGGGCCGTGCTGTTCAAGAAGATGGGCGAGCGCGGCAAGGCGCTGGCGGATTACGAGGCCGCGCTGCGCCTCGATCCCGGCAACGAGAATGCCGCTAGCGGCCGCCGCGTCATGATCGCGGAGATCAAGAGGTTCGGCGCCCAAACGCCGCGGCCGCTGAATGCGCCGTCAGAGCGGAGCGGCCCGTCGTTCGATTGCGCCACGGCCGCACGCGAGGTCGAGAAGGTAATCTGTGCTGATCCACAGCTCTCGGTGCTCGATCTCGCCGTTGCCGAGAGCTATGGCCGGCTGCTGAAGTCGTCCCGCGGCCGCGCCGCCGTGGAGCTGCGCAGCACGCAGCGCGACTTCGTCGCCGAGCGCAACGCTGCGTTCGGCAAGCCGGGCTACGACCTTCGTCTAGCCCTGCAGCGCCGCCTGGATGCGCTGCGCGACGCAGCGCATTGATCCGGCCGGGAAAATGGCCGGCTCAAGCTCGCTCCTGATCTGGATCAATTCATGACGGCTTGAACTGTCGCTTTGTCCCGTGACAATAGTCGGGAAGAAACCAGTTTGGGGAAACGTCATGAGCGCTGCGAGCAGCTATCACGAGGTCCATGCACGATCGCTGCAGGACCCTGAGGGGTTCTGGGCCGACGCCGCGCGCGCGATCGATTGGATCGAGCCGGCAAAGACGATCTTCGATCCCACGATGGGCGCCTATGGCCGCTGGTTTGTCGGCGGCGTCGTCAACACCTGTTACAACGCGCTCGATCGCCACGTGGCTGCCGGCCGCGGCGCGCAGCTGGCGCTGATCCACGATTCGCCGCTCACCAACACCGTCACCCGGCTCACCTATGCCGAGATGCTGAAGGAGGTGCAGACGCTCGCCGCGATCATGCAGGATTTCGGCGTGGTCAAAGGCGATCGCGTCGTCCTCTATATGCCCATGGTGCCCGAAGCGATGGTCGCGATGCTGGCTTGCGCCCGCATCGGCGCGGTGCATTCGGTGGTGTTCGGCGGCTTTGCGGCCAAGGAGCTCGCGACCCGCATCGACGATGCGACGCCGAAGCTGGTGCTGTCGGCGAGCTGCGGAATCGAGCCCGGCCGCATCGTGCAATACAAGCCGCTGCTCGACCAGGCGATCGAGCTCGCGGACAACCGGCCGCAGGCCTGCATCATCCTGCAGCGGCCCGAGCATGTCTGCGAGCTCAAGCCCGGCCGCGACTATGACTGGGCGGCGCTGCGCAAATCCGCGCTGGCCAACGGCAAGCTCGCGCCTTGCGTGCCGGTGCTCGCGACCGATCCGCTCTACATTCTCTATACGTCCGGCACGACCGGCAAGCCCAAGGGCGTGGTGCGCGACAATGGCGGTCATCTGGTCGCGCTGAAATGGTCGATGGAGAATCTCTACGGCATCAAGCCGGGCGAGGTGTGGTGGTGCGCCTCGGACATCGGCTGGGTGGTCGGTCATAGTTACATCATCTACGGGCCGCTGATCCATGGCGCGACCTCGCTGATGTATGAGGGCAAGCCGGTCGGCACGCCCGACGCCGGCGCGTTCTGGCGTGTCATCAGCCAGCACAAGGCGGTGGCGCTGTTCACGGCGCCGACCGCGTTTCGCGCCATCCGCAAGGAGGACCCCGAAGGCACCTTGCTGCGCCAATATGACCTGTCGCAGTTCCGCACGCTGTTCCTGGCCGGCGAGCGCGCCGATCCGCCCACCGTGGAATGGGCCGAGCAGCAGTTGAAAGTGCCGGTGATCGATCATTGGTGGCAGACCGAGACCGGCTGGTGCATCGCCGGCAATCCGGTCGGCCTCGGGTTGTTGCCGGTCAAGCATGGCTCGCCGACGGTGCCGATGCCGGGCTATCAGGTCGATATCGTCGACGAGGCGGCCAGGCCCGTGCCCGCCAACACGATGGGCTCGATCGTGATCAAGCTGCCGATGCCGCCGGGCTGCCTGCCGACTTTGTGGCAGCAGGAGGATCGCTTCAAGGAATCCTACCTCAGCGAATTCCCCGGCTACTACAAGACCTCGGATGCCGGGTTCAAGGACGAGGACGGCTACGTCTTTGTGATGGGGCGCACCGATGACATCATCAATGTCGCCGGCCACAGGCTGTCGACCGGCGGCATGGAGGAGATCCTGGCCTCGCATCCCGACGTCGCCGAATGCGCCGTGCTCGGCATCAAGGATGCGATCAAGGGCGAGGTGCCCTGCGGCTTCCTCGTGCTCAAGGCCGGCGTGTCGCGCAGCCCGTCGCTGATCGAGAAGGAGATCGTGGCGCTGGTGCGCGACAAGCTCGGGCCGGTCGCCGCGTTCAAGCTGGCGATCACGGTCGGCCGGCTGCCGAAGACGCGCTCGGGCAAGATCCTGCGCGGCACCATCAAGAAGATCGCGGATGGCGAGCAATGGAGCATGCCGGCCACGATCGAGGATCCCAAGGTGCTCGACGAGATCGGCGAGGCGCTGAAGAGCCGGGTGTAGCCGGATCACGCATCACGGTCGCCGTGCCCGGTCTTGACCCGAGCGTCCATTGTCGTCAAGCAACGGCTGAGAAAGCCTGCATGACGAAATGGAACCTGTGATGCGACAGACCTCCGCCCGCCTCGCTTTGGTGCTGATGGCCCTGCTTTCGCTCGCGGCCTGCGCCGCCCGCAACCAGGCCCCGGCGGTGGCGGTCGGCAATGATAACGACGATGCCGTCTGCCAGGCCGGAGGCAAGACCGCGCCGGGCTCGGCGGAGTATGTCGCCTGTCGCAAGGACCGCGACGTGCAGCGGCAGCGCGCCGAAGCGCGCGCCGATCGCAGGCAGCGCGACCTCGGCGAATTCATGCTCAATCATCCCGATAGGCCCTGAGCGCTCCTGCAACCGCATCTCATCGAGCGTGACTTCGGCGCAACAGTCGTGTGACATCGGCGCTGCAACCGTGCCGATTGATTGAGATCAAATCCAAGCGGATGGCGTCCCTGCCACACCTGTGACCGCAAGGCGCGGCTGTTGCCCGCGCGCAAGTGGAGCTCAAGGGTGGTTATGGGGACCTCGATGAACAGAATGTTGAAACTCTCGTCGTCGCTGCTGGTGCTGGCGGCGGTCTGCGGAGCCATGGGCTCTGCGCAAGCAGCCGATCTGCAGGCGGCGCCGGTCTACAAGGCGCCCGTGATCGAGGCCTGGAATCCCTGGATGATCCGCGTTCGTGCGCTCGGCGTATTGCCGGATGCGGGCGGCTCCACCGTGAACGTCGCCGGTGTGCCGGCGCTGTCGTCGCCGAATTCGGGCCTGAAGATCTCCAACACGGTCGTGCCCGAGCTGGACATCAGCTACTTCTTCACCAAGAACATCGCGGCCGAGCTGATCCTCGGTGTGACCCGGCACTCCATCAGTGGCACCGGCGCACTGAACGGCCTCAATATCGGCAAGGCCTGGCTGCTGCCGCCGACCTTGACGCTGCAGTATCACTTCACCGATTTCGGCGCCTTCAAGCCGTATGTCGGTGCCGGCGTGAACTACACGGTCTTCTTCAGCCAGAGCGCATCCAATCAGGTGTTCAACGGCCTTGCCGTCACCAACCTGCACATATCGAACCAGTGGGGCGCTGCCGTCCAGTTCGGCTTCGACTACATGCTCGACAGGCACTGGGGCTTGAACGTCGACGTCAAGAAGCTGTGGCTGCAGCCGAACTATTCGGCGACCGTCAATGGCGCCATTCCGGTCACCGGCCGCGCCAACATCGACCCCTGGCTGGTCGGCGCCGGCGTCACCTACAAGTTCTGACCGGCGTTTCCTCCCGAGACTGCCATGGCGCCGGCATCCCCGGCGCCATTTTTTTGAGGGAGCGATCTGTCTCGGCTCGAGGCTGGGGCAATGGGGCGTGACAAGCGCGTCTCGCGCCTCCTCACCGCTGTCGTCCCGGCGAAAGCCGGGACGACAGCGAAACTTGTCGCGCAGCTGTGACGATCGAGAGAGACGGACGCCCTCGTCCTACTCCTCGTCGTCGTGCTTCTTGCCGCCGATGGTCTTGAGCTTGGCGAACACGGCGTCGACGTTGAGGTCGTCGTGGTCGCGCCCCGCCGGCTCGTACTCGTCCTTGCGGGTGGTCTCGGAGGCCGGCAGCAAGGTGGCGCCGCTGTAATTGGCGTCGAGCGGCTTTTCCTTGGCGGCGCGCTGCACCTCGAAGTCGAGCTCGATCTGCGAGCACAGGCCAAGCGTCACCGGATCCATCGGCGTCAGCGTCTGCGCGTTCCAATGGGTGCGGTCGCGCACGCTGGCGATCGTGCTCTTGGTGGTGCCGACGAGGCGCATGATCGAGGCGTCCTTCAGCTCGGGATGGTTGCGCACCAGCCAGAGGATGGCGCTCGGGCGCTCGTGGCGGCGCGACACCGGGGTGTAGCGGGGGCCTTTGCGCTTGGCCTGCGCCGGCAGCACGACCTTGCTCTCCTGCAGCCTCAGCCGGTAATTCGGGTCGCGCTCGCCCTTTTCGATCTCCTCACGGGTGAGCTGTCCGGTCGAGATCGGGTCCATCCCCTTGATGCCCTGGGCAGCGTCGCCGTCGGCAATCGCGCGCACTTCGAGCGGGTGCATCTTGGTAAAATCGGCGACCTGGTCGAAGCTCAGCGCGGTATTGTCGACCAGCCACACGGCAGTTGCCTTCGGCATCAGCGGGGCGTTGCTCATGGCAAATCTCCTTTGTGCTCCGCCCCTCTGCCTTGGAGGCGAAACCTGCGGTCATCGACGATGACGGGAATTGGCCCTATATAAGCCGCCCGGGGGGCGTGGCGCAATGGCCTCAAGAAACGGCCTTGACAGCGCTCGAAAGCAGTCCCAAGTCCTATCCAAACGGGTCCTACGGAAACCAGTCCTGGCCCTGAGCCATCGTGTATCGACCACCCCCGCTTGCCGGCTAGGGGGTCTCAGGTCGCCGAAACAGCCGCACAGATCAGCTTCATGGCAGCCAAACCAGACCTCAAAATCGTGCTTTGCTCGCCGCGCGGCTTCTGCGCCGGCGTGGTGCGTGCCATCGACACCGTGGAACGAGCGCTCGCCATCTACGGCGCCCCGGTCTATGTCCGCCACGAGATCGTGCACAACCGCTACGTCGTGGACAGCCTCAAGACCAAGGGCGCCATCTTCGTCGAGGAATTGGCGGAGATTCCCGACAGTACCAACGCACCGGTGGTATTTTCCGCCCATGGCGTGCCGAAATCGGTTCCGGCCGAGGCCCAGTCCCGCAACTTCTTCTCGCTGGACGCGACCTGCCCGCTGGTCACCAAGGTCCACCGCGAGGCCGCCATCCATTTCAAGCGTGGCCGTGAGATCCTGCTGATCGGCCATTCCCACCACCCGGAGGTGGTCGGCACCGTCGGCCAACTGCCGGTTGGAGCCGTGACCCTGATCGAGACCGCCGACGACGCGGCGACCTTCACCCCGAAGGACCCCAACAACCTCGCTTTCGTCACCCAGACCACGCTGTCGATCGACGACACCAAGGATATCGTCGCGATCCTCAAGGGCCGTTTCCCGAACATCTCGGGCCCGCACAAGGAAGACATCTGCTACGCCACCACCAACCGCCAGCTGGCGGTGAAGAAGGTGGCACCGGTGGTCGATGCCCTGATCGTGGTCGGCGCGCCGAATTCGTCCAATTCGCAGCGGCTGCGCGAAGTCGCAGAGCGCGAGGGCTGTCCGATTGCGGTCTTGGCCCAACGTGCCAGCGATATCGACTGGGCGCGTTTCGAGGGCATCACGAGTCTCGGCATCACGGCGGGCGCCTCGGCGCCCGAGGTCATCGTCGAGGAGATCATGGGTGCATTCGCCGAGCGCTACGTGCTCCACGTCGAGACGGTCTCGGCTGCGGAAGAGAACGAGTTCTTCCCGCTGCCGCGCTCGCTGCGGCCGGAAGCGGCGGCCGAATAGGTATCCTGCCCGCCGTTCCCCGCGACCGCGGGGGCGGGCGTTCCATAGGCCCCTTGCCATATGCCCCCTTGCGCGACTGGTCCGCATGCGCGAGGAAGTAGGCGCCGTTCCCGATTCTGAAGTTCGAAGGGAGCGGTTCGGGCCAGCGAACTTCGACAATCAGGACAGGGCATGGCGGTCTACACCGACGTCGCCGCCGACGAGCTCGCGGACTTCCTCAAGACCTACGACATCGGCGATCTGCTCTCCTACAAGGGCATCGCCGAAGGTGTCGAGAACTCCAACTTCCTGCTGCACACGACCAGGGGCTCCTTCATCCTCACGCTCTACGAGAAGCGCGTGGCGGTCGACGATCTGCCATATTTCCTGGGGCTGATGGCCCACCTTGCCGAGCGTGGCGTGAGCTGTCCGCAGCCGGCGCGCAATCGCGACGGCGCCGTCTATTCCAGCCTGGCCGGCCGGCCGGCAGCGATCATCAACTTCCTGGAAGGCATGTGGCCGCGCAAGCCGAACGTCACGCACTGCGCCGGTGTTGGCGAAGCGCTGGCGCGGATGCATCTGGCCGGACGCGACTTCCCCCTGGTGCGCAAGAACCCGCTGTCCGTGGCCGGCTGGCGGTCGTTGTTCGCCCAGGCAGCAGGGCGGGCCGACACGGTGCAGTCCGGCCTGTCGGCGCTGCTGTCGAACGAGCTCGACGAGCTCGAGCGGGCATGGCCGACGCAGCTGCCGGAAGGCGTCATTCATGCCGACCTGTTTCCGGACAACGTGTTCTTTCTCGGCGACAAGCTGTCGGGCCTGATCGACTTTCCGTTCTCCTGCAACGATATCCTCGCCTACGATGTCGCGATCTGCCTGAATGCGTGGTGCTTCGAGGCTGACCATTCTCTCAACGTTACCAAGGCGCGCGCCTTCTTCAACGCCTATGGCCGTGCGCGGCCGCTGTCGGCGGCGGAGCTGGAGGCGTTGCCGTTGCTGGCGCGCGGGGCTGCGATCCGCTTCCTGCTGACGCGCCTCGTGGACTGGCTGAACGTGCCGCCGGGTGCGCTGGTCAAGCCCAAGGACCCGCTCGAATATGTCCGCAAGCTGCGCTTCCATCAGGCGGTCACCAGCGCGCGCGACTACGGCCTCGACGGCCCGGGAGCGATGGCATGAGCGAGCTTCCGACGGTCAGCATCTACACCGACGGCGCCTGCTCGGGGAATCCCGGGCCCGGCGGCTGGGGCGCGATTCTGCGCTTCGGCGACAAGGAGAAAGAGCTCAAGGGCGGCGAGCCGCACACCACCAACAACCGCATGGAGCTGATGGCGGCGATCTCCGCGCTCGAAGCCCTGAAGAAGTCGTGCCAGGTTGAGCTCTACACCGACAGCCAATATGTCCGGCAGGGCATCACCAGCTGGATCCACGGCTGGAAACGCAACGGCTGGAAGACCGCGGACAAGAAGCCGGTCAAGAACGCCGAGCTATGGCAGCGGCTGGACGCGGCGCTGAAGCCGCACAAGGTGAACTGGCACTGGGTCAAGGGCCATGCCGGCCATGCCGAGAACGAGCGTGCCGACCAACTGGCGCGCGACGGCGTGGCGATCGCCAGGATGCAGAAGAACGTGCGGGGCTGATCGTTAGTTGGCCGGCGCTATCGCCTCAGACTCGGTCATCGCCTCAGCCTCAACTGTCGTCGCCCGGCTTGACCGGGCGATCCAGTATTCACCGACAGTCGCGTTCAACCGAGACGCCGCGGCGTACTGGATTCCCCGCCTTCGCGGGGAATGACCGTTGTTGGAGGGGCGGTTCGCCCCCAGTCCGAGAGCCGTGCCCTTACAGCTGCCCGAGCAGCGTATCGCCGCCGGAGACCTCGACCTTGCCCGGCGCTGCTTCGAGGTTGAGCTT
>JBARNF010000681.1:0-23527 GCA_049802835.1 Bradyrhizobium sp. | reverse complement strand
GAGATCACGGAAGGCGTGCTGATCGAGGATTTCGATCGCGGTGTTGCGCTGCTGCGCCGGCTCAAGGCGCTCGGCGTTCGCGTCTCGATGGACGATTTCGGCAGTGGCTATTCGTCGCTGAGCTATCTCCAGGCATTCCCGTTCGACAAGATCAAGATCGACCGCGCCTTCGTCATGAATCTCGGACGCAACCCGCAATCGGCGGCGATCATTCGTGCGGTCATCGGCCTCGGCCACGGCATGAACATGTCGATCGTGGCCGAAGGCGTCGAGACCCAGGAGCAACTCGGCTTCCTCGCCGAGCAGGGCTGCGATTCGGTCCAGGGCTACCTGCTCGGCAAGCCGCTGCCGATCGCCAAATATGACGGCGTCGTCGGCCGTGCTCACGACGACGTCGTGGGCATCGTGCGCAAGACAGGCTGATCGGATCATTGCGAGGCGGTCGCGCAACAGGGCGACTTTATCCGCGTATCCTCAAGCCAGGCCGCTACGAGAATCATCGATGCAGGTCTACGATCGAGTGCCCTGACACGCTCGAAGACCTTGCGCATGGCGGACTACGATCTTGCGATCATCGGTGGAGGTCTGAACGGCGTCAGCCTGGCGCGCGACGCGGCTGGCCGCGGCCTGCGCGTCATCCTGTTCGAGCAGGGCGATCTCGGCGGTGCCGCCTCGTCGGCGACGTCCCGATTGGTGCACGGTGATCTCGCGGCGCTGGAGCGCCGGAGTTTTCTGCGGGTGCGCACGGCCCTCGCCGAGCGCGATGTCTGGCTCGGGATCGCGCCGCATCTGGTGCGTCCGATCCGTTTTGCGATTCCCGCCCATGCCAACGAGCGTCCGCCCTGGCTGCTGCGCGCCGGGCTTTGGCTCTACGACCGGCTCGCCGGGCGCAATCGGCTCCCCGCCGCGACGACGCTCGACGTCACGCATCATCCGCTGGGGGACGCCTTGAAGCGTCCGATCGGAACGGCGTTCGAATATTCCGACTGCGTGGTCGACGATTCCCGCCTGGTCGTGCTGACGGCGCTGGATGCGGCCGAGCGTGGCGCTGCGATCCGCACCGGTGCTCGCTGCGTGCGTGCGGATCGTGACCGCGTCTGGCGGCTGGCCATCATCGATCGCGGCCATCGCCGCATCATCACGTCCCGCGCGCTCGCCAACGCGACGGGAGCATGGACCCTGTCGACCGCCGAGACCGTGCTGCGACAACCGCCGCCGCGCGTATCGGCCAGGCAGATCAGCCAGATCGTCGTGCCGCGGCTGTTCGATGTCGACGCGGTCTATGTGTTTCAGAACCCGGATGGACGGCTGATCTTCGCCCAGCCCTATGAGCGTGATTTCACCCTGATCGGCACGGTCGCCCATGGCTTCAAGGGCGATCCGGCTGCGGTCGCGATGCCAGCGGCCGACGTGGCCTATCTCTGCAAGGCGGCCAACCGCTACTTCCGCTCGGACCTCCAGCCGGCCGACGTGGTCCGGACCGTCTCCGGCGCCAACATGATGGTGCTGCGGGACGCCGAAGGTGCGCGGATGGATGTGGTCATCAGCTTTCATGCGAGCCGTACGAAGGCGCCGCTGCTGACGATGTGCGGCGGCGACGTCACGACCGCCCGGCGCCGCGCCGAGCAGGCTGTCTCCCGGCTCACGCCGTTCTACCCGATGTCGGCGCGCTGGACGGCAGGAGCGCCGCTGCCTGGCGGTGACTTCGCCTGGGACCGTTTCGAGGACGCGATCGATGAGGCGCGCGAACGCTGGCGCTTCCTGACCGAAGCCGAGGCGCGACGCCTGGTCGGCGCCTACGGCACGCGCCTGGCCGAGATTCTGGGGGACGCCAAAAGCCGGGCCGACCTCGGCGACGCTTTCGGGCCGCAGCTGACCGCGGCGGAAGTCCGCTATCTCATGGCCAGGGAATGGGCTCGGTTTCCCGAGGACGTGCTGTGGCGCCGGACCAAGCTCGGCCTCACCCTCACGCAAGCCGAGCGCGAGGCGCTGGCCGCTTTCATGACCTCGGCGGCCGGCGATCGGAAGCCCTTACCCGCGGGCGAAGGGGGCGGGGATAGTCCCGCCCGTGCGGTTGAGCTGCAAGCGATCGGCGGCTAGCTTGGCCTGCGCCGCGCATTTTGAGCCGGCAGGGTGATTTGACCGGATCATGGCTGACGACATCGCGAACACAGAGCCTGCTGCCGAGCCGGCGCCATCGCCACCGTCGGACCCGAGACCCGATCCCCAGCCGCCGCTTCTGCGGATCGAGAACGTCGTCAAGACCTTCGGCAGCTTTCGGGCCGTCGACGGCGTCTCGCTCGATATCCGTGCCGGCGAATTCTTCGCGCTGCTCGGTCCCAGCGGCTGCGGCAAGACCACGCTGCTGCGCATGCTGGCTGGATTCGAGGCGCCGGACGAAGGTCGCATCCTGTTGTCCGGCGAGGACATCGCACCGATGCTGCCGCATGAGCGCCCCGTCAACATGATGTTCCAGAACTACGCGCTGTTTCCGCATCTGAACGTGCGCGACAACATCGCTTTCGGCTTGAAGCGCGCGGGAATGCCACGCGGAGAGATCGCCACCCGGGTGGCCGAGATGGTCGCACTGGTCAGGCTCGAAGGTCTCGAAAAGCGCAAGCCTGATCAGCTGTCCGGCGGCCAGAAGCAGCGCGTCGCGCTGGCACGCTCGCTGGCGCGCCGGCCACAGGTGCTGCTGCTCGACGAGCCGATGGCCGCGCTCGACAAGAAGCTGCGCGAGAGCACGCAGCTCGAATTGATGGCACTGCAGCGCAAGCTCGGCATGACCTTCATCATCGTCACCCACGACCAGGAGGAGGCGATGACAGTGGCGAGCCGGATCGGCGTCATGAACGCCGGAAAGCTCGAGCAGGTCGCCGTTCCGCGCCGTCTCTACGAGGAGCCGGCCTCGCGCTGGGTGGCGAAGTTCGTCGGCGACATCAACGTGTTCGAAGGCGAGATCACGGCCCGCGAAGCGCATCGCCTGACGATCGCGACGCGCGAGGCCGGCGATCTCGTCGCAGTCCAGCCGCTCACGCCACTGGCCGAGACGAAGGTTGCGGTGGCGATCCGGCCCGAAAAGGTCCGCCTGGCACGCCGCGGCCCCGCCACCGATGCCACGGCGGCGATCAACCGCGTGGAAGGCGTCGTCGCCGATGCGAGCTATCTCGGCGGCAAGACGGTCTACAAGGTGATGCTGGACGACGGCGCCGTCATTCACGCGTCCCAGGCCAACACCGCCCGGCTCGACGCCGACGCCTATGGCGTCGGTCACCGCGTGGTCGCATGGTTTGCGCCCGACGACTGCGTGGTGCTGGAGCGATGAGCCCGCGCCGCATCTTCTCGCGCCCGGCGCGGTTCGCCGCGATCGCGCCCTATGTCTGGATGGCGCTGTTCTTCCTGGTGCCGTTCGCCTTCGTCGCCAAGATCAGCCTGTCGCAGACCGCGATCGCGCAGCCGCCCTACACGCCGCTGTTCTCGCCGTCGGAAGGCCTGTCGTCGCTCCGCGACGCCTTCGCGGCGCTGTCGCTGGACAATTTCCGCCTGCTGCTGTCAGACGATCTGTATCTCGCGTCCTACCTGCGCAGCGTGGTCGTGGCGGCGACGTCGACGGCCATTCTGCTCGCGATCGGCTATCCCATCGCCTACGGCATGGCGCGGCTGCCGCGGCGCTGGCAGGCTATCGCCATGATGCTGGTCATCGTGCCGTTCTGGACCTCGTTCTTGATCCGCATCTATGCGTGGGTGAACATCCTGCAGCATGACGGCCTGCTCAACCAGATCCTGCTCGCGCTGCATCTGGTATCCGCGCCTGTCGTGTGGCTGTCGACCGACAGCGCGATGTATCTCGGCCTCGTCTATTCCTATCTGCCGTTCATGATCCTGCCGCTCTACGCGACCTTGGCGAAGCTGGAGCCGGCGCTGGAGGAGGCCGCCGCCGATCTCGGCGCCTCGCCGCGCGAGACATTCTGGCTCGTGACGTTTCCGCTGTCGCTGCCGGGTGTCGGGGCCGGCTGCCTGTTGTGCTTCATCCCGATCGTCGGCGAGTTCGTCATTCCCGATCTGCTCGCCGGATCCAAATCGCTGATGATCGGCCAGACCTTGTGGCTCGAATTCTTCACCAACAAGGACTGGCCGGTGGCCTCGAGCCTCGCGGTGGTGCTGCTCGTGGTGCTCCTGCTGCCGCTCCTGCTTTATGACCGGCTCCAGCGCCGGCAGTTGGAGCAGGACAGATGAAGATGCGTAGAGCTTCCCGCTTGTCGCGCTTCAACGTCGCCTCGCTGACGCTTGGGCTTGGCTTCCTCTATCTGCCGATCCTGATCCTGGTGATCTACTCGTTCAATGCCTCGCGCCTGGTGACGGTGTGGGGCGGCTGGTCGCTGCGCTGGTATCATGAGTTCTTCGGCGACCGTGCGATGATCGATGCGGCCTGGATGAGCCTGCGTGTCGGCGTCACCTCGGCGACGGTCGCGACCGCGCTCGGCACGCTCGCCGCCGTGGCGCTGTCGCGTGGGCAGGGCTTTCGCTGCCGCGCGCTGTTCTCCGGCATGCTGTACGCGCCGCTGGTGATGCCCGAAGTGATCACGGGCCTGTCGCTGCTGCTGCTGTTCGTGGCGCTCGATGCCGAGCGCGGCTTCTGGACCGTGACGATCGCGCACACCACGCTGACCATGTGCTTCGTCGCCGTGGTCGTGCAGTCGCGGCTGGTGTCGCTCGACCGGAGCCTGGAGGAGGCCGCGATGGATCTCGGCTGCGATCCGTTGCGCGCGTTCGCGCTGGTCACGCTGCCGCTGATCGCGCCGGCGGTGGCCGCCGGCTGGATGCTCGCCTTCACGCTGTCGCTCGACGATCTCGTGATCGCGAGCTTCACCACGGGACCCGGCTCGGCGACCTTGCCGATCCGGATCTATTCCGAGGTGCGGCTCGGGGTGAAGCCGGAGATCAATGCGATCTGCACGATGGTGATCGGCGTGATCGCAATCGTGATCGTGGTCGCGTCGCTGGCCTCGAAACTGTCGAGCGATCGCGGCGAGAGCGCCGCTCCGCTGTAGTCGCCGTCATCCATCGCTGCGCTCGCAATGACGGAGCATGTTGTTGAGCGCGGAGATCAACGCGAGAACAGGTCTGCCGCCGCCGCCGTCACCTTGCGATGGATATCGCCGCGATCGATTGAGGGCGGATCGACACAGCAGGTGGGATCGGCTCTGCGTCCCTGTTCGGTGCTCTCCGGCATGAAAATGTAGTGGCCGGCATCGTCCGCCATGATGTCGAGTTCGCTGTGCGGCAGTCTTTCTTGCAGCCATCGTGCGGCGGGCAGGAGAAAGTCCGCACCGCCGACCATGATGCGCGAGGGAACATTGATCCCTGCGATGCTGGCGTCGGAAAAGCCCTGAACCGAACGCCCCGGTGCCAGCAGCAGCGCGGCCTTGATTCTGCGGTCGTGATACGAGGCGGACATGCGCGCCCAGGAGTCGCGGAAGATCAGGCTCTCCTGCATGAGTCGCGGCAGGTGATCCACGAGATCGGGAAACTCGCGCGGGCCGCGGCCGAGATTGGCGCCGGGCTCGAACGGCGAGCGCACCATGATGGCACCGAGCAGCGCGGTGGCCGTAACGCCGCCCAGCGAATAACCGACGGCGAAGATGCGATGGCTGTCGATGCGCCCGCTGAAATCAGCATGCGTGACCATGTTGTCGATCAGCAACGACATGTCGCGCGCCCGCTCCCAGGAGCAGAGAAAGCCCTCGGCGCGGTACGGCTCGGCATTGGTGTTGCCGTGGTGGTTCACGGCGACCGCGATGAAGCCGCGGCTGGCGAGATCGCGCGCCAGCCACTCGAACTGCAGGCCGTTGCCGCCGGTGCCGTGCGAGAACACGACGAGCGGTTGGGAGGCGGGGTTCGTTGCGGGCGGCGCATCCAACGCCGCCGGTCCGCACCTGAACCAGCCCGGCGGCCACGGCGCGATCGGAAGAGGTGCCTCGACCGCGCCAAACGCGGCCGGATACCAAGCGGTCCAACTCACCGGCCGCGGTCCATCGCCATCCCAATTCGGGCGCGACGTATCCTCGAGGCGACCCTGCCGAAATCCGACGCTCATCGATCCGTCACGACTTCACCGCGCCTGCGGTGAGCCCGCCCACCATGTAGCGCTTGAAGGCGTAGTACACCGCGGCCGGCGGCAATGCATAGATGAAGCCGGTGGTCATCAAGAGCTCCCAGGGCGAATCGTCGGCGGCGAGGAAGTTGCCGAGCGCCACGGGCAGCGTGATCTCCTTGTCGTTCGACAGGAGCAGGAAGGCGTAGAGATATTCGTTCCAGGCCAGCAGCACCGCATAGGTGCCGATCGCAACCAGCGACGGCATCATCAGCGGCACGTAGACCAGGCGGAAGATCTGCAACGGGCTCGCGCCGTCCATGACGGCGGCTTCGTCGAGCTCGACCGGCAGCTTGTCGGACGCCTGCTTCAGCACCCAGATCGCGTAAGGCGAGGCGATCGTCACCATCGCCAGGATCAGCGCCCAGTGATTGTTGAGGAGGCCGTATTTGCCCATGGTGCGGTACATCGGCACGGCCAGGAACGCCGCCGGAATGAAATAGGTGAACAGCGCGAGGTTCATCACCACCCGGCTGCCGGGCACGCGCAGGCGCGAGATCGCATAGGCCGCGCAGGTCGCGATCACCAGGGTCAGCGCGCCGACCGCCACCGCGATCACGACGGAATTGCCGAACTGCAGCCAGAAGTCGCGCAGGAAGTAATGCTGCTGGTGAAACACGATCGAGAAATTGTGCAAGGTCGGATGGTCGGGCCACAACTTGCCCGAGAACGCATCCTCCTTCGGAGAGATCGCGAACAGGAACATGTGATAGATCGGGATCATCGTCCAGATGAAGACGGGAATGCCGATCAGCAGCAGCCGGGCCTCGATGCCGACTTCGCGCAAGGTAGGGAGCTTCATCGCGACAACCGCTTCATCATGAAATAGACCAAGGGGAGCACCAGCGGCATCGCGCAGACGATCGAAGCCATCGCGAGGCTGAGCTGATCGAGCCTGAGATAGCGGATGCCGAGGGTGGACAGCACGTGGGTGAGGTCGGCCGGGCCGCCGCCGGTCAACAGATAGACGCTGTTGAAGTCGCCAAGCGTCCAGATCATCGAGAGCAGCGTGCAGGTGATGTAGAGCGTCTGCATCGACGGCCAGGTGATGTAGCGGAACTTCTGCCACCAGGTGGCGCCGTCGACCTCGGCCGCCTCGAACAAATCGTGCGAGATCGCAAGGCGACCGGTCATCAGGATCAGGGTCCAGAACGGCAGCGACTTCCAGATGTGCATGCCGATCGCCATCGACAGCGCGATGGTCGGGTCGTTGAGCCAGTTCGGGCCGTCATCGCCGGTGAGGTTGAAGATCAGGTGGTTGACCATGCCCCATTCGGGATTGAGCATGAAGCGCACCGACAGGATGGTCGGGATCGACGGCACGGCCCAGGGCAGGATGAAGATGACGGACAGCCATTTGATCCAGCCGCGCTGCTGCACGAAGAAGCCGGACAGGAACAGCGCGATCAGCATCTTCAGATTGATGCCGACCAGGAGGAAGATCAGCGTGTTGACGGCGGCACGCGCGAAGATCGGATCGTGATACAGCGCGACATAGCTGGCCGGCTCGCGCGCCAGCCAGAGGCCGTAACCGACGGGGTAGACGACGAAGGCGAGGAAGACGAGCAGATAGGGGGCGAGCATGACGACGCCCCACACCTGGGACGGTGTCAGCAGCACCGGTCGCGGAGCCTCCGCGAGCGCGGAATCGGAAGCTGAGAGCGTGATCGCCATGGTCGTTTCTTCCCGGGGTCGTCTCTTCCCGCCTATCGCCGAACCGGCCGCATGCGCTGCGGCCGGCACTCGTTGTCGTTGTCAGGATCTCAGGCTAACGCACCTCGATGCGGGAGACTAGCCTGCGACCTCCTTCAGGCGGGCGATCAGCTCGTCCACGGCCTTCTCGACCGGCACCTTCTCGCTGACCACGCGGTTCATTGCCTTGGCCCAGACGTTCTCGTTGTTGAGAATCGTGAACTTGTAGTTCTTGGTGAAGTCGAACGGCGTGGTGCCGCCGGTGAACTGGGTGTAGACGGCCTTGCGATGACGGTCGGCCTGCCAGAACGGACTCTGCTGGCTTGCCGTGGTCACCGGGAACCAGCGTCCCAGCGCGCCCTCGATATAGGGCCGCAGGTTTTCCTCCTGCATCAGGAACTTGATGAACTCCTTGGCCTGCGCCTTATGCGGAGCATTGGCGAAGATCAGTCCGGTTTTCACGTCGGAGCGATATTTGATCGGCGTGCCGTCGGGCTTGTTGGGGAAGGACGCGGTGATGATGTCTTCCTCATAGGCCTTCTTGCCGGCCGCGCGCTGCTCGGGCGTCAGCGCCGGGTTGGTGGAATCCTCGAACCACTTGGCTGCGATCGAGATCGTGAAGTTGTGCGTCATCACGATCGTCTTGTTGTGGAAGGCGACGTTGTTGTCCGGGTCCTTCCAGGTCGTCGAGGACGGCGGCGTGCAGCCCTTGATGTAGGTGTCGGTGTAGTCCTTCATCGCATGGACCAGGCCATCGCGGACCTTGGGGTCATCGACCAGCAGCTTGCCGTCATCATCGACCAGCTTGACGTTGTAGGCGTCCATGAAGGTGTAGAACGACTGGAAGGAGTCGGTGGACTCGACGCCCATCGGCTGTCCGACGCCGTAGAGGCGCTGGCCGGTCGCCTTGCGGATCCCGGGCTGCACCTTGTCGCACCAGAAGGTCCAATAGTCCTCCCACTTGGTGGGGATGTCGCTGGCCTTGAAGCCGGCCTTGTCCAGCAGGTCGCTCCAGATCTGGACGTGCATGCTCTGCTGCTTCAGCGGGAAGCCGTAATAGGCCTTCTTCTTGGTGACGTTGTTGAAGAGATAGGCGGTCTCGACTGTGTTCGGCGCGAAGGCCGACTTCATCGGCTCCAGGATGTCGGTCAGGTCTTCCAGCTTGCCCTCGAACGCCCACTTGCCCTGCGCCTGCACGTCATAGGTGTCGGCATAGGCGACATCAGGCACGGTGCCGGAATCCAGCGCCGCGACCGTCTTCGGAATCATGTCCTGGATGGCATATTGCGACAGCTCGACCTTGATGCCGGTCTTGGCCTCGAACTTCTTGACGACGCTGAGCAGCGCATCGTCCTCGGACTTGTAGAAGCCCTTGCTCCACCAGATCGTGATGGTGTCCTGAGCGATGGCTGGTGCTGCAGCGCAAAAAAGCCCGGCGGCTGCGACTGCGATCGAAAGCGCACCCATTCCCCTGGATTTCACGTGTCTCTCCCTGATCCGCCGATCTTGTTTGATCGGTTGACGCGGACACTAACCCAGCGGCCCGACGCGATCCAGAAGTAATATATCAGACATAGGTCGTGCCCGCGGCACGACGTCGCGAGCGAGCTCAGGAGCCCTGGCCGGTGCTCTATTTCGGATTGCTGCTCGCAGCAGAATCTGCCTGCGGTGGAGCCTCGTCCTGCTGGGCTGGGCGCAGTCCGCCGCCGGTGAAGCGTTCGAGCACCGAGCGCACGGCGTCTCGCGTCTTGCGATCCTTGACCGCATCGAGCAGCGGCGCGGCCGCCGGTGCGCGGCGGATCAGGCTTTCCGGATCCGGGAAGATCAGCGGGTCCTCCCAGGGGCCCTGTACGACGAAGGGCAGCTCGAAGCCGTTGCCTCCGCCGCCGCCCGACAGCAGGCTCGCAACACCCTTGAAGTCATACTCCCGGGTCGGCACCGACGCGGTGCCGGTCATGGTGATGCGCGAGGTCGGGCTTTCGACGCGGATATCCTCGGCCGTAGCAACACCTTCGGCGAATTTCACCGCGATGGTCAGCGTGTCATAGGGGGTCGCGCCGGAGCGGAAATTGCCGCCGCGCGACAACGGGCTGCGTTCCAGCCGCTTCAAGAGTTGCTCGACGTTGAAGCCCGAGATCGCCCCTTCGCGGCCCTGCAGGGTGGCGTTGCCATCGAGCGACTGGGCGAGCCCGAACGGACTCGAGCCGGACGCCGTCAGCGATACGTTCAGATTGCCGCGTCCCGACAGCGACGACACGCCGAACAGTTCGTTGGCGCAGGCCTGCAGATCGACGTCGGTGAATTGCAGTTCGGCCTTGACGTCGGCCACGGTGTCGGCACGGGCGATGCCGAAAGAGCCGCGCACCACGCCGCCATACATCTGCGCCTCGCCGACGGACAGCGCCAGGACTCCGTTGCGCAGGTTCGCGCCGAACGCGGTGCGCCCGATCTTCGAGGAGCCGACGGTGACCTTGGCGGCCGACAGCCGCATGTCGAGATCGGTAGTGGACAACGCCTTGAGGTCGAACAGCTGCCGGTTCCAGTCGCGGGCGCCGTTGGCGAGCAGCCGGAAGGTCGAAATGTACGGCGTGAAGTCGAGGGCGTCGGCGGCGAGCGTCGCCTGCAAGGTCTGCCGGCCGTTATTGGCGTAGGTCATCACGCCTTCGGCCGTGTTGCCGTCGAGTTCGACATTGACGTTGGTGAGCGCGATCGACGCGCCGACCACGTTGGCGCGCGCCCGCAGCGCGAAGCGGCCGAAACCGCCGGCGCCGAGCGGCGTCTGCCCGGTCCAGCGCAGAGCCTCGCGCAGCGACGGGCTGTCGACGGTCAGCGTGCCTTCCATCAGCACGCTGGTGCGGTTCGCAACCGTGCCGTCGAAGGCCAGTTTCAACGGTGGGCTGGCCAGCCGCATCTTCAGGCCGGAGCGGTCGCCCGACAGTGCGGCCAGGAAATCGCTGACGCTGATCGAACCTTCGATGCGCTGGCCGCGCCAATCGAACTGTCCGGTCGCCGCGAAGGAGCGCGAGATCGAGGGCCACGCCAGCGACAGGTCGATGTCGTCGAGCCGCTCCGAGCTATGATGGCCGTTGTCATCATAGACCAGGATGCCGTCCTGGATGCGGATCTCGGAGAACGACATCTGGCTGTCGGGACCCGGTCGCATCGTATGTGCGATGGTCTCGATGAAAGGCGTCCAGTTGCTGTTGCCGTCGGCTTCGCGCACCACGTTGATCTGCGGCCGCAGCATCATCACGTCGGCGATCTCGAACCGTTGCAAGAGCAATGGCAGCAGCTGCAGATTGGCCGTCAGCACGTCGACGCGCAGCGCGGGGTCTTCCGTGCCGCCGCCCTTCAGGCCGACGTCGTGAAACGAAACATAGCTGCCGGGAAACAGCGAGACGTCGATATGTCCCTTGACGACCAGCTCCAGTCCCGTCACGGCGCGGATCTGCGCCTCGACCGCCCGCCGCAAGGCGTCGCGGTTGACCAGCCAGGAGCTGGCGAGCAGCCCGACAAACGCGACGCCGAGCAGCGCCGCAATCGGCGTGCCGAGGCGCCTCATTCCTTGGGCCATGGTCACTGACATGTCCTGGGATCGTCGGATCGCGGGTGAACGGGGATGGGCAGGGCGCGCCGAAAACCCTTGCCAACATCAACAACTTGATGCGTTTTCTTGACGCTTTCAAGGCCGCGCCGCGAGTGTGACCGGATTACGGCGGGGCCCGTGAACCCCGGACTCCGGAGTGCTCCAGGGTCGCAAACCGGTCCGACAGCTAAAGCAGGACGAGCGCGTTGGGAAGGCGTCATTGACGCATTGCGAAGATTTCGCCTAATAATCCGGTCGATATCCGCGCGGTCGTCGCTCTCCATCAGGTCATTCCCGTATGAACAAGGTCTATCCGGACGCGAAATCCGCCCTTGCGGGCCTCCTCAAGGATGGCATGACCATCATGTCCGGCGGGTTTGGCCTTTGCGGCATCGCAGAGACCCTGTCCGACGCCATTCGCGAGTCCGGGGTGAAGAACCTCACCGTCATCTCCAACAATGCCGGCGTCGACGGCATTGGCCTCAGCCGACTGCTGGAGACGCGGCAGATCAAGAAGATGATCTCGTCCTATGTCGGCGAGAATAAGCTGTTCGCACAGCAATATCTTGCCGGCGAGCTGGAGCTCGAATTCTGCCCCCAGGGCACGCTCGCCGAGCGGATCCGCGCCGGCGGCGCCGGCATCCCGGCCTTCTTCACCAAGACCGGCGTTGGAACCTTGGTTGCCGAAGGCAAGGAAGTGCGTGAATTCGACGGCGAGAAATATCTGATGGAGCGCGGCCTGTTCGCCGATCTCGCGATCGTGCACGCCTGGAAGGGCGATACGGCGGGAAACCTCGTCTACCGGAAGACTGCGCGCAACTTCAACCCGATGATGGCCACGGCCGCGAAGATGACGGTCGCAGAGGTCGAGCATCTGCTGCCGGCCGGCCAGATCGATCCCGACCACATCCACACGCCGGGGATCTTCGTCAAGCGGGTCATCCAGGTCGGAACCGAGCTCAAGCGCATCGAACAACGCACCGTGCGCAAACGTGAAGCGGCCGCGGCAGCCGGGGAGGAAGTCTGATGGCCTGGACGCGAGAGCAGATGGCGGCGCGTGCCGCCAAGGAGCTGCGTGACGGCTACTACGTCAATCTCGGCATCGGCATTCCGACGCTGGTCTCCAACTACATTCCGTCGGGCGTCGACGTGGCGCTGCAGAGCGAGAACGGCATGCTCGGCATGGGTCCGTTCCCGTATGAAGGCGAAGAGGATCCTGACCTGATCAACGCCGGCAAGCAGACCGTCACCGAGCTGCCGATCACCAGCTACTTCTCATCGGCCGATTCGTTCGGGATGGTTCGCGGCGGCCACATCGACCTGTCGATCCTCGGCGCCATGCAGGTGGCGCAGAACGGCGATCTCGCCAACTGGATGATTCCAGGCAAGATGGTGAAGGGCATGGGCGGCGCGATGGATCTCGTCGCCGGCGTCAAGCGCGTGGTCGTCGTCATGGAGCACAGCGCCAAGGACGGTCCGAAGCTGCTCAAGTCCTGCACCTTGCCGCTGACCGGCGAGCGGGTGGTGGACATGGTCGTGACCGATCTCGCGGTGTTCACGATCGACAAGCACGGCAGTGACGGCATGGCTCTGATCGAACTCGCCGACGGCGTGACGCTCGACGAGGTCAAGGCAAAGACCGAGGCCGAATTCCGGGTTGCCCTCAAGAATAGCTGAGGCGCAGAACGGTCGAGGGGGCCGGGAAGCCGAGCGGCGATGCGTGCCCGCCCTCGATACATCGGCTGGTCGCTTCCGCTCGCTGCTTCGGCGCCGCTCTCACTGGCCGGCGGCGCCGGCGACATGATGCCGCACGCTGTGCCCGCGCGTCACCGCTACCAGCGCCGGCACAACGTCTCGGCGACGTTGACGGCGAGCCGGCATGCCGCATCGTACGCCGTGCCCGCGGACGTGGGAGACCCGTCGTCTCCGAGGCTCTGGATCGCCAGACACGGCACGCCCCGGCTGAGGCAGATCAACCCCATCACGTAGGCCGCCCCGTCCGCAGCCAGAGCGCCCGGAAACGCCGCGACGATGTCGGCGTCCGTGCCGCCGCCATCGCGCGTGACCGTCATTCCTTCAAAAAAATGCCCGATCTCATCGAGCCTGCCTTCGGCGGATTCATGCGCGAGGCGGCACAACTCCGGATCGGACGGAATGATCATTCCGGCGCCATCGGGAAACGGCGGCTCGGCAATGCTCAGCGCATCCCGCACCTTGATCTGGATCCGGAACGGCGCCACCGAGGTCGCGATCAGCAGATCGCCAGCGCCGGCACCAACGAAATGCGGGCCGCCCCTGGTGTGCGGCATGGACGAGCCCAAGGCATGGGCGCGGCCCGGCATGATCAGCCACCGCGCCCCGTGCTCTTCGATTGCCGTCGCGGTTGCGCTTGCCACCTCAGCCATCGACCGCCCTTGGCAGACGACTGCGTGGAAGCAGGAGTGCCTGATGATGGCGCGTCCGGCATTACGCTGTTCGATCAGCGTGCCCGAGCCCATCGCGCGGACGAGGCATTCGATATCTTCAGGCGCTTCAACCACGAAGCCGATCGTATTGGCTTTCGCGTACAGGAATCGAAGGGCATCGAGCATCGCATTCAGGCTCGCCTTCTCGCGGTCGTCGAACTGCGGCCATAGCGCCTCAAGCACGTCCAGGGAGGCTTCCACGCTGGCGCCGATCACGCCCTGACCGAGAGGCCGGGCTGGCGTTTCGCACCGGTAGAGCTCTTCGAGCGCCTGCAGAACGGTCCGGCGATCCTTGACGGCATAGGCGCCCTGCAGGATGCGCGCGAGAACGAGCGCACGCTTGCTCTGTTCGAGCGGCACGGCGAGCCAGGAAAAGTCGGCGAGCTCAGCGGCCTGTTCGCTCGCAGCCCGCTGGAATTCGCCGACCACCTGACCGTAGTGCCAGCTGACCTGCCAGGGCGTCACCTGCCGGCCGCGGTATCTGCCGCGCGCGATATGGTCGAGCGACTGCGCCTGCAACTCGCTGCGCAGCTCCGGGTCGAAACTCACCGAGCGCGCGTCGAGCAGTCGATAGGCGCGCGTCGCGATAGCCGGTCCAAACCATTCGTGTTCGGGGTCGCCGACGGAAAGCCCGCTCGGCATGCGGGTATGAACGGTCCTGCGGAACTGGTCCAGCTCGCGTCTTGCGACCTGTGCCGCGGTCACCGAGACCTTCTGCACCTCGCACAACGCATCGACCACGCTGGCCCAGTCCCAGAAATCGTCGCCATAGAACGGAACGCGATGTTGGCGGCTTGCGACGATGCTGGCGCAGATTTCTTCAATCGCGGGCGCGACGCGATCGACGATGTCGAGGCGGGCCAGCGCGGCATCCGTGAGACATTGGTGAACGATACGCGCGGCGTTGGCATTCACCACGTGCCAGTCCTTGGCGGCGAATTTCGTGGCCGTTCGCAGATATTCGAGCGCATCGATGAGGCAGCGCCCGGCGAGCGCACGCGGCGAATCGTCGTCGAACCAGCCAGTGTTGCCGATGCCGTGCCCATGCAGGTCGGACATGACGAAGACCAGCGGATGTCGAGAAACCACGCTCGCCTCCTGGTCCGCCCAACGCGTCTTTCAGTCCTGCTTCACTAACGTTTGCATCTTTTGGGTCGCAACCGAAAGTTGTTTTTTTGATGACTGTCATTTGTACCAGTGCCGAACGCCGGGCGTGATCGCGCTCGAATTGTCGTCACCGTCAGGAGGGGTGAATGGCTCTGAGCATCAGGCCAAGCCGTTGCCTAACAATGCGGCTCCACGAGAGCTCCTCGCGGACCAGGCGGAAGCCCAGATTGGTCGGTGGCGCACCAGACGCGCAGCCGCCGGCCCGGGCATCGCGGATGAAATCCGTCACATAGGCCCGGTGCGCGCCTTCGGCGACACGGACTCCGCAATTGCTCCCCGTCCTGATGCTACGTCCAGATCCATCCTGCACCTTGCGGGTGAAGCAGGTCGATGTCCATTCCCAGACATTGCCCGCGAGATCGGCGATGCCGTGTTCGTTGACGCCGAAGCTTCCGAAGGTACGAGCCCTGGCATCCTCCGGCCGACTGGACTCGCGCTCGTAGCGCGCGATCCAGCGCCGCGACGGATCGGCTGCGTCGACCGTAACGCCGTCGTCGCGAAAGCGGCTGCCGGCCGCGTGGGCCCATTCGGCGTCCGTCGGCAGGCGGTAGCTGTCACCCGTTGTCTGCGACATCCAGGCGGCGTAGGCCACCGCGTCGTGCCAGCTGACCTGCACAGCCGGCAGATCGGCGGCGACGGCGACGTCACGGTCGAGAGCGCGGCACGCATGGGCCGCAGCGCAGGCGTGATAGTCGGCGGCACTGACCTGGTTCGTCATGATCGTGAGCGGGCGATCGAAGCGGACCGTGGTGAGGGGGGCCTCGGCCTGGCGATCGTTGCGAACGTGATCGCCGGCGTCGCGATAGCGGATCGCTCCCGGCGCGATCTCGGTCAGGGCAGGAGCATCGAGGCCGGTGCTCTCGGTCCAATGCAGCCCAGCCACGATCGGAGCCATTGCGGTTGGGCCGGCCACACCGATGGCGCAGGCGACGGCGAGTTTGATCTTGAAGGCAAGCAGCATGGCAGCACACGGGAGAGAGCGGGGGCCGGTGCACCGGCCCCCTTGAGCTGATCAGTTGGTGGAGCCGGTCGGAATGTCCGCCGGGGCCTTCACCTGCGTCATCAGGTCGTCGTTCCATTTGCCTTCGACCTTGAAATGCGCGGTCGCGCCCAGGTTGGCCGCCTCGATCAGATTGTGGGTGACGTAGGCGTAGATTCCGGGCTGCAGGAACTTGTAGAGCGCAGCGCCCGCGGAGCCGCCACGGATGAACCAGGTTTCGAGTCCGGTCTCGGGGGCGTTGGAGAACTTGCCGGTCTCCCAGACATAGTCGCCATGACCGCCGATCAGATGCGGGCGGCTGTCGCGGTTTGCCTGCGAGTGCACGATCAGGACGTTTTCGCCGACATTGGCGGTCAGCGCGTTCTTGCCGGTCAGCGCACCGACCTTGCCGTTGAACACGACATGCGTCGGAATCAGCTTGCGCATGACCTCCTCGGTGTCCGTATAGGCTTCGCCAGGAGAATCGTAGGACTTGAAATTGCCCTTGTCGTCGCGCGGGACATAGAGATCCTGCTCACCGACGTAGTAGACGCGGTCGTAACGCAGTGGATGGCCGCGGCCATCATTGAGACCGTCGCGCGGCAGCACCATCACGGCGCCGTTCATGCCCGATACGACGTGCCATGGGATCATCGGACCGCCCGGGGCGCAGTGATACACGAACACGCCCGTGCGCGTCGCCTTCCAACGCAGGACGACCTGTTCACCCGGATTGATCAAGGTCAATGCGCCGCCGCCGAGCGCGCCGGTCGCCGAATGAAAATCGATGTTGTGCGGCATGGTGTTGATGGCTGGATTGACCAGGGTCAGCTCGACATAGTCGCCCTCGTGGACAACCATCAGCGGCCCCGGCATCGAGCCGTTGAACGTCATCGCCTGGAAGGTGGTGCCCTTCTCGTCGATCACCACCTTCTTCTCCTGCACCACCAGCTTGAATTCCATGATCTTCGGACCCTGCCTGGTGGCCTGCTCATGCACGTGCACGAAAGGTGGCGGCACCAGATCGATCTTCTGGCGCGGCAGCCTGAGGTCTTCGGCCATCGCGGGTGCCGCGAGCATCATGGCGGCAATGGCTGCGCTGAACATTGCGGTGCGGCGGGTCAACATGGATCGCTCCTTCGTTGGATCTGTTGTGGTGCCGCAATCACCATGCGCTCGCCGGGGGCAAGCTTGTTTGTGCCGCAACAATCTTCTTGAGCATTTGCGAAATCAGCCCGCATCGCAAAGCGTGCCGTCGCACGCGGCCGACGCGCAAATGAGTTGCACGGGCAGGCTGGACTCGGGGCAGTGAGGGATCGGCGCTCGGCCGTGCCGAATTAGGATGCGCCCGCGCGCAGTCTATCAGCCGACGCTGAAATCAGCGTGGCTGAAATCAGGTTCAGAGTGAACGAGACTATCGATTGCGGCCGACGAGCCCGCTAGCTGAGCCAGCGGACGGCCAGCAGCACGATGAAGGCCACCGCGGCCGCAATGCAAAATACCGTGGTCATGAACATGGCGATGTTGCCGAGCAGGCCACTCGGTGCCGAGTCATCGCCAAAGGAGTCGAATCCGTCGGATCGGGGAATATGGCCGCGGATATTGGCGAGGACAGCGAAGAAACGGATCATCAGGTCCAGAGCTTCCATTGCAGGTCCCTCGAATCATCGACCACTTCATCATGAGGCGAATTAGACCGCGAACTTTGAGGAAGCGCAAAGTCCGTGACGAACGCCTGCGATTTAATGGTGACGGGACATCTACTGGCAGCGCCTTGAGGAGGCTCAAGGCCGCCTGAGACACTTTGTGCCAAGGACGTCCAAACCCAGGTGGACAGGCAGGACATGAGACCAGATCTTGCGGCATGCTACGGCCAGGAGCGCCTCCCGCGCTATACTAGCTATCCCACGGCCCCCCATTTCTCCACCGACGTTGGAGCCTCCACCTATGCGGAGTGGCTTCGGGCCATTCCGTCGAACGCGACGGCATCGCTTTACCTGCACGTGCCGTTCTGCCGGTCGATGTGCTGGTATTGCGGCTGCAACACCATGGTGGCCAAGCGCGATGAGCCGGTCGCGGTGTATGAATCGGCGCTGCGTTGCGAGATCGACATGGTCTCGCGCCAGATCGGCCGGCGGCTTCAGGTCGGGCACATTCATTTCGGCGGCGGTACGCCCACCATCATGGCGCCGGAGTCGTTCATCGACCTGGTCGGATCGCTGCGCCATTCCTTCTTCGTGCTGCCGTCGGCCGAGATCGCCATCGAGATTGATCCACGCACGCTGACGCCCGCGATGATCGAGGCGCTGGCGCTGAGCGGCGTCAACCGCGCGAGCCTCGGCGTGCAGAGCTTCGATTCCCGCGTCCAGTTGGCCATCAACCGGGTGCAGAGCTTCGAGCAGACCGCGGCCGCCACCACGGGGCTGCGCGAGGTCGGCATTACCGGGATCAATTTCGACCTGATCTACGGGCTGCCACATCAGAGCGTCGCCTCCTGTCTCGATACCGTTCGCCGTTGCGTCGAGCTGCGTCCCGACCGGCTTTCCGTGTTCGGCTACGCGCATGTCCCGTCCTTCAAGACGCATCAACGCAAGATCGAGGATTCCTGGCTGCCGGACAGTCTGCAGCGCTATGATCAGGCGTGCGCGATCGCCAATGCTCTGAAGGAGGCGGGCTACGTCCAGATCGGGCTCGACCACTTTGCGTTGCCGACCGACCCGATGACCATAGCTTTCAGGGAGGGCCGGCTTCAGCGCAATTTCCAGGGCTATACGACCGATAGCAACGACCTTCTGATCGGCTTCGGTGCGTCGGCGATCGGACAGCTGCCGCAAGGCTACGTTCAAAACGCGGCCCAGGTTCGCGCCTACGAGGACAAGATTGCGTCCGGCAGCCTTGCCACGGTGAAGGGCTATGGTCTGACCGATGATGACCGCCTGCGGGCCGACATCATCGAGCGCATCATGTGCGACTATGGTGTCGACCTCGATGTCATCTGCACCCGGCACGGCATGGAAACGGATGAGATGCTGAGATCCGCGCCGCGGCTGCAAACGTTGATTTCCGACGGGGTGGTCGAGCTCAACGGCAGCGCGCTCGCCGTGACCGAGCATTCCCGGTTTCTGGTGCGTAGCGTGGCCGCCGCCTTCGATGCACATCTCGATGCGTCGAAGCAGCTCCACAGCCGTGCTGTCTGATCGCATGCCGTGTTGCTTGTGCTGCGACAAAGACGGCTGACCTCGTGCTCGCTACCATTCGCTTCAGGATGGAGGCGCGCATGGCAATCTCATTCGATGAACTGGTCGACGACGTCATGACACGAAGGCCGGAGACGATCCGTGTCTTCCTGGCGTTCCAGATGCGTTGCGTCGGCTGCCCGATCGCCTGCTTTCACAACGTCGCGGATGCCTGCCGCGAGCATGGCGTCGATCCCGACGCGTTCCTCTCGGCCTTGTCCGCCTGCACGTGATCAGGATCGAGAAGTCGTCGTGTCGCCCGAACTCTGCTCTGCCAGCAGCACGATCTTGTGCGGCTCGCGCAGCACGATCTTCTGGCGGCCGCTTTCGACCAGGCCGAGCTGCTCCCAGCCGGAGAGGATGCGGCTCACGGTGTGCAGCGTGGTGCCGGTCATCTGCGCGATGTCCTGACGGCTGATCGGGAAGTCGATCTGCACGCCATGATCGAGCTTGCGGCCGGCTTGATTGGCGAGCCGCAGCAGCGCGTGGGCGATGCGCTGCTCGACCTGCTGGGTCGACATCTCGATCACGCGCGCGTGGGTTTCCTGCAGCCGCTGGCCGACGGTCTGCAAGGTATTTGCGGCCAGCGAGGGGAACTTCGCGATCAGCCGCGGCCATGCCGCGGAAGGCCAGGCCAGCACGATGCTGTCGTCGACGGCCGTGGCCGTCGCCGGATAGTGCTGGAGGCCGATGGCGGGCGCGACGCCGAAGGTGTCGCCCGGCACCACATAGCGCACCACGATCTGATCGCCGGTCGGAGTCGTCTTGCTGGCGCGGACGTGGCCATGCAGCAGCAGGAAGAACGATGTGGCATCGCCGCCCTGCTCGAACACCGAGCCGTTGCGGGGAACGCGAATGGAGCGGGCTTCGCGTAGCACGTCCGTCAGATCCTCGGCCGAGAGGCCGGCAAACAGTGACAGATGCGCGATCAGCGAGCGGTCGATGGCAGCCATGATGGTCTCCGCGGCAGGCGCTCCAATCGGGGGAACTCAATAGCACGTCTCCGCCATCGATCGGAAGTTTGTGCTGGCGCAATCCTGTGTCGCCCGCGCCCAGTTAGACAGATCAGCTGGGCGTCATGATCGACGCCGTTCCCGTCGCCAACAGAGCGAGCACGCACATGGCCATTCCGCGCGACTATCAGGGCCGGACCATTCTCGCCAACGGGTTCCGGCCGCTTTTTCTGCTCGGCGCGATCCAGGCCGCGCTGACGATCCTGGTCTGGCTCCCCGCCTTTTACGGTGAGCTGAAGCTGAGCTCGGCCTTTGCGCCCCGCGACTGGCATGTACACGAAATGCTCTACGGCTACCTCCCGGCCATCGTCACCGGTTTCCTGTTCACGGCCATTCCGAACTGGACCGGACGCCTGCCGATCCGCGGCCTGCCGCTGCTGACGCTCGTGGCCGTGTGGATGGCTGGGCGTATGGCCGTGACGCTGTCCGCGCTGGGACCGTGGTGGGCCGCGCTGCTGATCGATGCGAGCTTTTTGCTGCTGGTCGTTCTGGCCGCCGCGCGCGAGATCGTTGCGGGACGGAATTGGCGCAATCTGCCCGTGGTCATGATCGTCGGCGTGTTGTGCGCTGGCAACGTTGCGTTTCACGTCGAGGCTCATCTGCGCGGGTCGGCCGATTATGCGATCCGCATAGGAGTTGCATTGATCGTGCTCCTGTTGGCGTTGATCGGCGGCCGTATCACTCCGAGCTTCACGCGCAACTGGCTGGTGAAGCACAATCCCGGCCGGCTGCCGGCGCCGTTCGGCCGGTTCGATATGGCCGTCGTGCTCTTCAGTGCGCTGTGCCTGATCGGCTGGATCGTTGCGCCGGACAGCGCGGCAACCGGGCTCGGGCTGGCGGCGGCAGGTGTGATGCAGGCGGTGCGGCTTGCACGCTGGGCCGGTGATCGCACGTGGCGCGAACGTCTGCTGGTCATCCTGCATGTCGGCTACGCCTTCGTGCCGCTCGGGTTTCTCATCAATGCGGCGGCGAGCTTCGGATGGGTCCTGCCGAGCGCCGGGCTGCATGCCTGGATGGCAGGTGCTGCCGGCATCACGACACTCGCGGTGATGACGCGCGCCACGCTCGGCCATACTGGCCAGCCGCTGACCGCCTCGCCGGCTACTCAGGCGATCTATCTGGCGATCTTCGTGGCCGCGGTCACGCGGATCTGCGCGGCGCTGGTGCCTGTCCATGCCGAGGCGCTGCTGCACGTCGCGGCATTCGCCTGGATCGTCGCATTCTCAGGCTTCGCGCTGGCGTTCGGTCCGCTGCTGCTCGGTCTCAAGCTTCGCGCGCTCGCGGTCCGCTCCGCCGGGTCGGTTCAGCCGGTGCTCTGATTGCGCGCCACCGCGCGCGAGAAGACCACCTCGATCAGCGTGCCGGATTTGGGGGCTGCCTTGATGTGGAACTGCGCACGATTGGCTTCGACGAGGGCTTTCGTGAGCGACAGGCTGAGACCCGATCCGTCCGAGATGTGCTCGGCAGCCGCTGGCGCGCGGAACGGTTCGAGCGCTGCGGCCACCTCCTGGTCGTTCAGCCCATGGCCGGTATCGCGCACGCGCAGCACGACCTCACCGAAGTCCGACATCGCGGTCGAAACGATGACTTGGCCGCCGGGATTGGCGAGCGAGATCGAGGCCGACATCACGTTCATGGCGATCTGGCGCAGCGCACGGGCGTCGGCCACGACCGGCGGCAGCGTCTGTGACAGTGAGGTGCGGATGATGATGCGGGCGCGGTTGGCCTGCGGCTGCATGACGGCGACGCAATTCTCGACCAGCTCGTTGAGATTCTGGCTGGTGAAGGCGAGCTCGAGTTTTCCCGTCTCGATGCGCGACAGTTCGAGCAGATCGTCGATCAGGGACACCACGCGCTCGCCGGAGGTGCGGATGTCGTTCATGTATTCGGCGTAGCGCGTATTGCCGAGCGTGCCGAAACGCTCGCCGATCATGACCTCGGCGAAGCCGATGATTGCGTTGAGCGGCGCGCGGACCTCGTGGCTGATCCGCGCCAGCATGTCGGCCTTGGCGTTGGCTGCCCGATCGGCGACGCGCCGCGCCTGCAGCAATTCGCTTTCGCCGCGGTGGAGCTGCGAGAGGTCGCGGAACACGGCAAAGAAGTTCGGACCGTCGGTCCTGGTCCGGCCGATCGTCATCGACACCGGGATGACACCGCCCTGGGCGACCTTGCCGAGCACCTCGTGACCCTGATCCAGCACGCTGGATGCGCCGGCCTGCTGCACGCTGTCCAGGTAATCCAGCACGAGGCGGGCGTTCTCCGGCGCAAACAGCTCGATCAGATTCCGCCGCACCAGCGCCGCACCATCATAGCCGAACAGCGCCTCGGCGCTGCGATTGCAAGCGTGGATGTTGCCGCCGGCATCGAACATCAGGATGCCCTCGGCGGTGACGTCGAGGATTGCGGCGAGGTCTTCGGCGTCGGCATGACCGACGGCAGGCGGGGCAATGACGAGCGGCGGCGGGGTGGCTGGTGCCGCGGCAGCCGGTGTCGGCGTGGCTTCGGCCGCTGTGGGGATCGCCGCGGCCGGACCGGGCGCGGGCGCAAAGAACAGCGCATGTGCGGTGTCACCGTCCCAGGTAATCGTGAACAGGCGCGCTTCGGCCTTGACCTCCTCGCTGGAGGAGCCGTCGGCCGCCGAGATCGTCACGGGCGTGCCGCCCTCGGACTTGCTCGACGATGACACGCCGGGCTCGACATAGAGCGCATCGAGGCCACCGGCCTGCTCCAGCGCCGCGAGGTCGGTATAGCCCAGCTGCCTGAAGAAGGCCGGATTGCCATAGAGCAGCCGGTCGAGCCGGTAGATCAGCATGCCCGTCGGCAACAGGTCGAGCAGGATGCGATCGCGGTGGCTGTCACCCTGCGCGGGCGCTTCTTCGGGCCCGAGCCATTCGGTCTGCAGGCTGCCCGCGTGCTCGAAGGTCGCATCCATGGCCTGCCGGTCTTGCTGTTGTGGGGGCGAGGGCTCGTTGAAGCGCGAAGCCGGTTCGGGCGTCGCGCTGGTGGCGTCCGCCGGCGAACTGCGCATTTCGCCTTCGAGCCGGGCCGACAGCTGTCGCGCCAGTTCGTGGAACGCATTGTTCTCTACCGGCGTGAGCGCGGGATGTTTGGCTTCGCCCTGCGGCCTGAACGGCACGACGTTCCCAGCCGTCTCGACTCCGATGCCGTCGATCTGCGGCGCAACCACCGTGTCGGCAGCGTCGAGGGCAAACTCGGCAGTGTTGTCCTGCCGCGA
>JBARNF010000680.1:0-23727 GCA_049802835.1 Bradyrhizobium sp. | reverse complement strand
TACCACGGCCGTCCGATGTAGAAGCTGCTCCAATAGGTGGTCAGCGTGAACGGGACGATCGGCACTTCCTCAACATACTCCGTCAGGTAGACGTAACGCTGACCTGAGAGATAGGCGAGCACCTTCGCGGCGACCCAGCCGCGTTCGCGTTCGAAGCTGACATCGCACCACGCGCCGCCTTCGATGCAGCCGTGGATGGTGACGCGGGCGCCGGCCGGAATGCGATCGACGACCGGAAAGCCAGAGCCCGGTCCTGCTCGCAGCGTCGCCGCGGCGCGGACCAGGCCGGGAGCGGCAACAGCCAGCGACGCAGGCGCCGCGATCAACAGTGCGGCAACGAGACACGTTCGGAATTTCACCACGAGCACCTCCTGTCTGTTTTCGGGCCGGCCGCGGCGCGGGATGTACGTTCCTCCCACGGGGGCGATTTGGTTCCCGGCATCAGCATCAACTCGACAGGAAGTCTCTCAGGCTATCGCGGCAACCTGACGGCGAGGCCGCGGCGGAGCGGATCTACGCTGCATCGTCAAATCCGCGGCGGCGTGCGACCTCGACGGGGCGGCCAGCAGTGTTGCTTGCTCTGCCGCCGCTCCATAGCGCCATTGGCCGTGCTCTGTTGCGCCTCAGTTCACGCGCTTGAACGTCGGCAGGTCGTTGCTGGGCTTCAACGGGGCAACCTCGACCTTGACCAGCGCCGGCGTGGTCACGAACCACAATGCGGCAACCGCGGTCATCACGGCGGCTGCACTCAAGGCCAATATCTGCTTCATCGATGTCCCTCGCGTGTGGTTGGATCAATTGCCGACGATCACACCGTGGCGCTGCCGCGACGGATGATCGGCGGCAACCAGTGCCTGAATGTCGCTGGCGATCACCGCCTCGGGCAGCGGCACCGGCTCGAGGCCGGCAAAGCGGCGATAGAGCGCGCCCATGATGCCGCCATAAGCCAGCGCCGGAAGCAGCAGAAAAGTGGCCGGAAACACCGGCGCGAACGGCATGACCAGCAGCACGAAAATCAGCGCCATGGCGGCACCGATGCCGGCATATTCGGCGCCGCGACGCCTGTTCACGGCCCGCGCGATGTGATGCAGCGCCAGCACGAAGATGGCCGAGGGCACGCTGGTCGCGACGAGGATCGCCATGAACATCTGCGCCGGGATCGCCGCCGCAAATAATGGTCCCAAGCCGTCGCCAACCCGGGATGGCAGCAGCAGCGACGTGATCGTGAAGGACAGGATGGCCGTCAACACGGCCGGCATGGTCGCAGAGATCGCAACGGCGGCGACCGAGGTCCGCACGCGGATCGGCCCATCGAACGTGAGCGGGACCGGATCGCCATTGGGCGCGCGATCGGCTCCCAGAGTCCCGTCGCCATCGCCCTTCCTCCGAGGGGCGGCTGCGAGCCCGGCGAACTGTCCGTAGAGAAATCCGCAGATCATGCCGGCGATGGTGGGCAACACCCCGATGGTCAACATCGCGCCGGCCATTCCCGGCACCATCGTCGCGCTGCCCTGAACGGCGATCGCGTAGCTCGTGGCCGCCATGGCCCCGCCCATCAGACCATAGGCGAGACGACTTGCGATCCGCGCCTGCTGCAGCAGCCAATGGCCGGCAAAGAGCAGCGCTGCATCGGTCGCCATCCGCTTGGCATAGAGCAACACGACCTGATCCGGCACGGGCAACTCGGGCGGCGACGCCGCTTGCAGGCCCAATGCCGCCATCGCAACCAGAACCGCCTCGACCAGCGCGAGCGGAATCAAGGCGGCGAACAGCGCGCGCGGCGAATTCCTGACGACGTACATGCAAGCCCCTCCCGGAGCCGTACGTTAGGAGCGAACGATTACCGTCAGGGCGATCAGAAAGCTAAAATTCGAACTGTCGGGCTGTCGTCCTATCTCACGGCCGTCCGTTGCCGGAGAGGATCTGCGCCACGCCGCCGAGACCGCGGCGAAAGGCATCGTCGAACGTCCCGCCACGAAATTGCCAGCGCTGCTGCTGTCCAGCCGCATCGAGCCGCCATTGCGTCACCCAGCCGAGCGCATCGTCGTCCCAGGCGAGTTGCCCGAACAATTTCACCTCGGCGCCCGGCACCAACGCCGCGAGGGTAACAGGTCGACCATCGACCGGACGAAGCTCCGCCAGATCAACTGTTGCGACCGCCGACGTATCAGGCAGGATAATTTCGAGGCCGCGCTTGGCGGCGGCCGCGCGCAGTGCGTCGCGCTGCAGATCGGAGCGCCGATCGTCTGATGTGACGAGATAGGTTCGGTCGCCGGACGTCATGGCCACGATCACCGCGACTGCCGGGCGCGCCACAAGCCACGGCTTGACGCCCAATGTCGCGAGCAGATCGTCGGTCTTGGCACGATCGAACGAGACAGTCAGGTCGTAGGGCCGGTCGCGCGTGCCTTGCTCGTCGTGCTTCGGCTTCCCCGACATCTGGTCGTGATAGTCGAAGCCCGTCACGAATGCGCCGGCCCGCGCCTTGAGGGGCATCAGCCGCGCGTCTCCGCTGAGCTGAAACGCGCCGGATACCTTGATCAGCACATCCTCCAGACAGATCGCAAAGCCTGTCTGGCGATTGTCGTTGCCCTGCCCGGTCACGACGGTCTGGGCCTGATAGAGGTCGTCGGTCCCCGCCTTCACGGCCGTACCGAGACCGACGATCAGCCACAGCCCCAGACACCATGCGCCAGATCGCAAGAAAACAGCGCCCGTTCCCATCCCGGCCTCGACGCCAAAGGTGAAACCATTACTGCCGATCGAGCTTGATGATCGTCTTCGTGCCGCTGCCGTCGGCGGTCGAGAAGCTGACGCGATCGCCGGCGTGAACCTCCTCGATCATCGCATTGTCCTTGACCTTGAACTCCTCGGCCGCGGCGGACACTCCTGCGCCGACGGTTCCATTCTGCACCCGCTTGATGGCGATGGTTCCATTCAGGCGGTTGATACCGGTCACGACGCCGATGGCCCCCTGCTCGGCAGCAAGCGAAGGCAGGCTCCACACGAGAGCCGCAACCGTGACCAGGGTGATCCTTGCTGCTTTCATCGCTGTTCTCCTGCTTCCGATCCGCGGCAGACAAGCTACCACGAATTCTTTGGTTCCCGGAACAATGGTCGTATTCACGATTTGGATGCGGCCGCGTGACGCGCTGCGGCTCACCCGGAGATCGCCGAACTGTCGGGTGCTATTCGGCTCATCCCAGCCCGGCGATTCTGCTGGACGACACGGCCGCCACTGCTCGATCGGCACAGCCTCAATAGTAACACAGCCTCAATGATAAGAAGCTCTTCCCCTCAAATGGTGATCTTTGGTGATTTGTCATCGGACGAACGCGAAGACCCTGCCGAACGACGAGACTCCGCGTCCGCAAGGCCGTGCCGCAGCGATTCCTAGCGTAACGCCGAATTCATCATTGCGTCATGATGCGCCTTGACAGCGAAGGTTCGCGGGAGGACCATCACATGTGCCGTCCGTTTGACGTGCCGGTTGATGAAGCCGCGGCGATGATCGGACGGCAGTCAACAATCAGGATGAGCGGGAGGTTCAATGACTCCACCTCAGCACCAGATCCGCTGAATGCGACGGTATCGCTTCGGACTATCGCAGAGCGGTCAATCACGAACGGCACGCCGGGTCGCGGCTTAGTGGGCTGCATCAGCAAGGCATGGCCCCTTGCCCACCCGGCGCTGTGCCGTCGATTGACTGTTGTCAGCTTGGCGTAAACGGCGAGCGCGCTGGACGCGCCACCCGCCGTTCACAAATTGCCTGCAACCACAACGCATACGAGCCACAACGCATACGAGCCACTGCGCATACGAATCACTGCGCATACAAGTCAGGGCGCAGCTGCTACTTGCTATAGTCGTAAAATCCCTTGCCGGTCTTGCGGCCGAGCTGGCCCGCCGCGACCATTTCCTTCAACAGCGGCGCAGGACGATATTTCGGATCGTTGAAGCCGTTGTAGAAGACCTCCATCACCGACAGCATCGTGTCGAGACCGATCAGATCGGCCAGCGCCAGCGGACCGATCGGATGATTGCAGCCGAGCTTCATGCCCTCGTCGATGTCGGCGGCCGTCGCAATGCCTTCCGAATACGCGAAGATCGCCTCGTTGATCATCGGGCAAAGGATACGGTTCACCGCAAAACCGGGGCTGTTCTTGGCGGTGATCGCGACCTTGCCGATCCGCTTGGCGAAGTCGACCGCCGCAGCATGGGTCGCATCCGAGGTCTGCAGGCCCCGGATCAGCTCGAGCAAGGCCATCATCGGCACCGGATTGAAGAAGTGCATGCCGATGAAGCGATCCGGCCGGTCGGTCGCGGTCGCAAGCTTGGTAATCGAAATCGACGACGTGTTGGTCGCGATCAGCGCGTCGGGCTTCAGGCTCGCACAGAGGTCCTTCAGGATCTTGAGCTTCAGCTCCTCATTCTCGGTCGCAGCCTCGATGACCAGATCGCAGCTCGACAGCTTGGCCTTGTCCGCCGTGCCGGTGATGAGGGACAATGCCTTGTCCTTGTCGGCGGCGGTCATCTTGTCCTTCTTGACCAGGCGATCGAGGCTCGAGCCCACGGCCGCCAGCCCGCGCGCCACCGCCTGCTCCGAGATATCGACCATGACGATCGGTACGCCGGCAGCCGCGCACACCTGCGCGATGCCGTTGCCCATGGTGCCTGCTCCGATGATGCCGACCGTCTGAATCATTGCTGCTGCCTCTCTCGCGTCCTTGGGGACCACGCCCCGCTTTCCGGTGTTGCTTAACAGGCTATCGCGCGTCCCGGTAGACCCCAGGCCCGGCGCAGACGTCCGACCTCAGCCGACCGCGACATGAGCCGTCTGGCCTTCTGCCACTGCACGGAAGGCATCGCGGACCGCAGACAGAAGAGTTTGCACGCGCGCCAGATTGACCCGGGTCGTCGGCACCAGCGCCTTGACCCAGAGATCCGGTACCAGGACCTCCGGGAGGAGCTCGATCAGCGCGCCGCTCCGCAGCCGCTCCGCCACCGCCATCCGCGAGACCACGCCGACGCCGCCGCCCGCACTCAGGGCCTCGACCAGCAGCGCGTTGTTGTTGGTCACGAGGCGCGGGCGCACCGCCATCGTCGTCAGACCGTTCGTACCGTCGAAAGTCCAGACCGGTCCCATCGGCGTGAAGACGAGACAGTCGTGGTCGGCGAGATCGCGCACGTGACACGGCCGGCCGCGCTGCGCGAGGTACGACGGCGCGGCGCACAGCACGCGCGGAAAGGCCAGCAGCGGCTCCTCGATGACGCCGTGGAAGGAGGATGGCATCATCGTCAGCACGATGTCGAAGCCTTCTTCGACCGGATTGACGGTGCGATCGACCAGCACCGCCTCCAATGTCACGCGCGGATATCTGAGCTGAAAGGCCGACAGCAGCCTGGCCAGGTCGATGGCCATCGGCGATCCCGGCGCCTTGATCCGGATCTGGCCTTCGATCTCATCCGGCGATCGTTTCACGCCGGCCGCCATGTCGTCATACTCGCGGACGATGTGCTGCATCGTCTCGAGATAGCGCTCACCGACCTCGGTGAGCTGCAGACGCCGCGTGCTCCGGCGCAGCAGCTTGCACTTCAGCGACCATTCCAACTGGCCGACCCGCTTGGTGACCACCGATGGCGCCAAGCCAAGCTGGCGCGCGGCCTCGGAAAAACTTCCGCCCCGCGCCGTCGCCACAAATGCCTTCATGTTCAAAAGGCTATCGCTCATTTCATCCAATCCGGAAAAAATGTCCGTCCAAAATAGCCTATTCTCTCTCGATCCCGAAGCAAATAGCCTGCAGCTGCAAACTGCTTTGGCTGCGGATGCATCCCCCACGTTGCGCCCCGACGCCGGCTGCTCCCCCAGGGAGACCGGCTGTCGCCAGAGCGGTTTGCAACAAGCCGTCGAGAACGAACGGCAACAGGGGAAGGAACGACCGTGAGTGTCACCGCCGTCATTGACGTCAGCGACGTCATCGAGCGCCAGCGTCGCAATGGCTTGGTGCTCAAAGTCATGATCCTCTCCACGACGATGATGTTCCTCGACGGCTACGACCTCCACGCCATGGCCTTCGCGGCGCCGGCCATCATCCGCAACTGGGGCATCGACAAGGCCACGCTCGGGGTCGTGTTCAGCGCCGGCGTGTTCGGCATTCTCGTTGGTGGCCTGATCTTCGGCTATCTCGGCGACCGCATCGGACGGCGCCTCGCGATCGTCGCGTCGACCATCACCTTCGGCGGCTTCAGCCTGCTGACGGTAGGGGCCGACGACCTGAGCATGCTCATCGCGCTGCGCTTCCTCGCCGGCATCGGCATCGGTGGACTCGCGCCCTTGTGCTTCTCGCTCAATCTCGAATATGTGCCGAGCCGATATCGCGGCACCGTGGTCGCGATCATCATGCTCGGCTACGTCGCGGGCGGCAGCGCCGGCGGGCTCATCGCGGCATGGCTGGTGCCGCATCTCGGCTGGCAGATCGTGTTCTGGATCGGCGGCGTGCTGCCGCTGATCGCGGCAATGGTCAGCTTTTTCACCTTGCCGGAATCGATCAAGTTTCTGGTGGCGCAGGGCCGGCAGCCCGACGAGGTTGCGCGCATCGTCAACAGCATCGAGCCCGGGCTCGACGCGCAGCCGACCAGCCGCTTCGTGATTCAGGAAGAGGCGCCGGGCCCGGTTGGCAGCGGCCCGCTCGCCAGGTTGACCGCCTTGTTCGATGGCAAGCTGGCGATCATCACGCCGCTGTTGTGGGCCGCCTATATCGCGAGCTCGATGACGATGTTCTTCCTCAACAGCTGGACTCCCATCCTCGCGGAGGCATCCGGCTACACGCCGGCACAGGCGGCATTCGGCCTCTCGATGTTCAGCCTGGGAGGCGCCGTCGGCGCGCTGCTGGCCGGCTGGGTGCTCGACCGGTTCGGCGTGCTTGCGATCGCCGCCGTCCCGATGATTGCCTGTCCGCTGGTCGCCTCGCTCGGCCTTGCCGGCTTCAGCGATGCCGGCTTCCTGGCGGCCATGATGTGTGTCGGCTTCTTCGTCGTCGGCGGCCATCAGGGGCTGAACAGCGCCGTCGGGCAATTCTATCCCAGCGCCAACCGGGCGACCGCCGTGGGCTGGGCGCTCTCGGTGGCCAAGATCGGATCGATCGGCGGCCCCCTGATCGCGGGGCTGCTGATTGCGCGGCACCTGCCCGCATCGAGCCTGTTTCTTCTGGCCGCGCTGCCGCCCCTGGTGATGGCGAGCTGCGTCGTCGCCATGGGGCTTTCGCAGCGCCGCCGGACGCTGGCCGCATCCGAGCCGGACAAGGTCAATCAGGCTGCGCCGGCCTGACCGGCCGCCGCACGCCAACGCGAATTGAGAGCCACGGAGCCGACGATGAGGATGCCTTACGCGGGCGCGATCGATTGCGATCTGCACGTTCCTGCACCGACGATCGCGCAGCTGCTGCCCTACCTCGACGACTACTGGCGCGACCAGCTCGTCAACCGCGCGATCGACCGGATGCCGTTCGCGATGATGAGCTATCCGCCCAATGCGCCGATCAGCCAGCGCGCCGATTGGCGCGCATCGGAGACCGGAACGGTGCTCGACACGCTGCGCTCGCAGGCGCTCGATGCGTTCGGCGTCAAATTCGCCATCGCCAACGTCATCCATGGCTGCGTCGCGCTCCACAATGACGACATGGCGGCGGCGCTGTGCCGCGCGGTCAACGATTGGCTGCGCGCGGAGTGGCTCGACCGCGAGCCGCGGCTGCGCGGCTCCATCCTGATCCATCCGCAGGATCTGGCGCAGGCAGTCGCAGAAATCGAACGTCTCGCCGCCGATGGCCGGTTCGTCCAGGTCCTGATGCTGGCGATGGGCGAACGGCCGCTTGGGCGCCGCGAGTTCTTCCCGATCTACGCGGCTGCAGAGCGCCACGGACTGGTCATCGCCGTTCATGCCGGCAGCACCTATCGCTATGCGCCGACCATCGTCGGCTGGCCCTGCTATCAGTTCGAGGACTATATCGCGCAGGCGCAGGCGTTCGAGAACCAGACCGTGAGCCTGATCGCCGAAGGCGTGTTTCAGCGCTTTCCCGGACTGAAATTCGTCTTCCTGGAATCCGGCGTGAGCTGGCTGCCGGTGACGATGTGGCGCAGCGACAAGACCTGGCGCGGCGCCAGGCCTGAAACGCCCTGGATCGACCGCTGGCCGTCCGAGATCATCCGCGAGCATCTCAGACTGACGACCCAGCCGTTCGACGCGCCTGATGCCCATGCGGTGGCGCAAACCATCGAGCGCATCGGCTCCGACGACATGCTGCTGTTTTCGACCGACTATCCGCACTGGCAGTTCGAGGATGACGACGTCCTGCCCGACGGGTTGCCTGCGCTGCGAAAGGTACTGATCGAGAACGCGATGGCGACCTATCCGCGCCTTGCGCAGGATGCGCTCGGTGGTGCCGCCACGATCGAGGAGACCATCTGATGAATGCCCCCTTCCTGGAGCAGCAGGCGCGGCAGACGCTGGCCGTGGTCGACTGCGACATCCACCCCGCGCACCGCACGCCGGGCGAGCTCGTTCCCTACCTCGAACCGCGTTGGCGCGAGCATTACCAGACCTATGGCGTGCACGTGCGGCAGGCGCTGTCGAGCACGCTGATGTATCCGCGCATGATGGCGGCGGGCATGCGCAGTGACGCGCTGCCCTCGACCGGACCGGCGGGCTCTGATCTCGAGATGTTGCGCAAGCAGCATCTCGACCCCGTCAATGTCGAGTTCGGACTGCTGATGGCGCTCAGCAAGGGCGGGATGGAGGAGCGCAATCCCGAATTCGCCGCCGCCATGTCGCGCGCCACCAATGACTGGCAGATCGACCATTGGGTGCGCAACGAGCCGCGGCTGCGCGCCGGCATCGTCGTGCCGCAGGAGTTTCCGGAGGCCGCGGTAGCGGAGATCGAACGCTGCGCCGCTGATCGCCGCTATGTGCAGATCATGCTGTCGTCCCGCCCCTCCGATCCGCTCGGACATCCCCGCTATTGGCCGATCTACGCCGCGGCCGAGCGGGCCGGCCTGCCGATCGGATTGCATCCGGTCGGCTACAATGGCGGCCATCCATCGACGGGCTCGGGCTGGCCGACCTATTACCTGCAGGAACACTATGTGTTCGTCGCCTGCATGGAGGCGCTTACGGCGAGCTTCATTCTCGGTGGCGTATTCGAGCGCTTTCCGGGCCTGAAGGTCGTGCTGGTCGAAGGCGGATTCGCCTGGGCCCCGGCGCTCGCCTGGCGCATGGACAAGCATTTCGACAAGTTCCGCAAGGAAGTGCCGCACCTGACGCAGCGGCCGTCCGAGTACCTGCGCCGGCACATCTGGTGGACGACGCAGCCGATCGAGGAGCCCGAGCAGGCGCGCCATCTCGTCGAGATCATCGACTGGATCGGCTGGGACCGCCTGCTCTACTCGTCGGACTATCCGCATTGGGACTACGACAATCCGACCTTCTCCTTCAAATTCCCGATGACCGAAACCCAACGCCGCAAGATCTTCAGGGACAATGCGATGGCATTGTATCGCCTGTCATGAGCCGCCACGTCGTCTGTCCAGCGGACGAATTGCCGCCGGGGTCGCGCCGGACCGCGTTCGTCGACGGCCGCGAGATCGCGCTGTTCAACGTCCAGGGCCGGCTGCATGCGCTGTTGAACCGCTGTCCTCATGGCGGCGCACGGATCTGTAACGGCGTCATCACCGGCATCGCGCAGTCTTCCGGTCCGGGCGACTATCGTCTCGAGCGTCCCGGCGAGTTCCTGCGCTGCCCGTGGCACGGCTGGGAGTTCGAGCTCGCGACCGGCCAATCCTGGTGCGATCCACGCACCACGCGGCTACGAAGCTACGACGTGAAGCTCGAGCCCGGCGAAACCCTGGTCAAAGGTCCCTACGTCGCCGAGCGCTTTGCCGTCGTCGTCGAGAACGACTACGTCGTCATCGACCTCTGACCAGCCCCCTGAGGCCGTGCGCCCGCGTATCCGTGCGCAGAAACGGATGCGAATAGCTCCCGTTGGTCTGGTTCGGCGGGCGCGGCCCGGCGAGCGGGCACGGCTCGACCGGAACACGCGCGCGAGCACCGATGCGCACGACGAGGCAGAGCGCAACAGCGGCGCCGGATCGCGCGTGCCGGGCATGCGGAGCAGCATCCGCTTTGCCTTGCTGATCCCCATCATCATGGTGGCCGCAGCCATTGCGCTGATGCTCTGGTCGTTCACGGGCGATCGCACGTCGCGTCGGGCCGCCCAGCCTGCCGGTCAGCAGACCACAACCGGCAACGCCGCGCCTCAGCCGAGCGCGCCGGGTGCGGCCGCTCCGACCGCGCCGCGCAATGACACCGCAAGTGATAGCGCCCGCGGCAATGGTCCGCTGAACAAGAGCCGTTGATCGCGCGGCGAACGGAGGACGGGGGTCGAGGGCAGCGCAGCCAGATCGCTCTCGCAATGGGAACGCACGCCCATGCCGGCGGTTCTCTGGGCAAGCGTGCTCTGCACCCAGATCGAAGAGACCGCCTTGACGACCGCCGAACCGAACCACCCCGCCCTGAAGCCGGCGGCTCACGAAGCGCGGCATCCGATTCATCCGATGCTGGTGCCGTTCCCCATCGTCTGCTTCGTCGGCGCACTCGCCACCGACATTGCCTATCGGCGGACCGCCGATATCATGTGGGCCGACATCTCACGTCGATCCCCGGGTGATGCCGCAACGGCCCGATCTGGTCGAAACGGCTGTTGTCCCGACTACGCCCTCAGTTCGCATGTCGCTCCATTCGGAATGACGTTCTACACCGCGAATGCATTGCCTCCCGCCTATCGCCGCGGCGCCTTCGTCGGCGAGCGCGGCAGCTGGAACCGCGCGCCGCTGAACGGTTACAAGGTGGTCTATGTCCCCTTCAGCAACGGCAAGCCCAGTGGCGAGGCGCGGGACGTGGTGACGGGGTTCCTCGACAATCGGGACCAGGCCCGCGGCCGGCCGGTCGGCCTCGCCATCGACAAGACCGGCGCGCTGCTGATCGCCGACGACGTCGGCAACACGCTGTGGCGCGTGACCGCTGCAGGAGGTTGACGATCAACCGGCGCGCGTTCTGGCGCGGAGAATGGGAGGACCCGATGGGACTGGCTCAATATGCGATCGTGGCAGTGAACGATCATTGGAGCGTGCTGCACGACGGCAATGTCCATGGCGACTACGCGAGCAAGGAGGCCGCTTTCGAATCGGCCGCTGCGGCGAGCATCGCTCGCCATCAAGCAGGGTCATGAGGTGCATTTCAGCGTGCCCGGCAACGATCCCGATCGATCGAACAACTGATTGCGGTCCGATCCTGACCGGCCGCGTCCATTTCCGCCGATCGTGATCTGCGCGATAACGTGTGTTAGCGACATCAGCGGTTCGGACTCCGAAATTCCTGCGTAGCGGAACAGGAGTTCGCCATGGCGGGCACGAGAAACCGACGCAAGCAGACCGTCTCCTTCACCCAGCGTCTCCAGCAGGCGGCCACCGCCGCCCGCGATGCTGCACGGGCTCTGCCGGCGGGAGAGCAACGCGACGTGTTGCTGAAGAAGGCGCGGCAAGCCGAGATGGCGGCCCACATCAACGAGCTGTTGAGTGCGCCGGTGCTGCACACGGATCGCTAGTGCCGCAGAAACTGGTTGCCTCATCATCGGTTCAGGCCGGCAGCACATATCGTGATTGTCGGCGAGGCTGAGGATGGCCCGTATCGTGATCGGCACCTCGGGATGGCACTACGCGTCCTGGCGCGGCGCCTTCTTTCCGGCCGGCCTGTTGATCCGACATCAATTGCCCTACTACGCGAGCCAGTTCGACACGGCCGAGCTGAACGGCGTGTTCTATAGAACCCCGACCGCAGCCGCCGCTCGAAGCTCGCATGATCAGACCGGCCCCGATTTCATCTTCGCCTGGAAGGCGTCCCGTTTCATCACGCATTGGAAGCGCCTGTCGGCGCGCTCGGTGAACAGCCTGGCGCTGATGGAGAGCCGGCTCTCGCTGCTCGGCGACAAGGCCGGCCCGGTGCTGTTTCAATTGCCGCCGCAATTCGAGGCGGACGCCGAGCGGCTCGAAGCCTTCCTCCGGCTGCTGCCGAGACACCGGCGCTGCAGCTTCGAGTTCCGCCACCCGAGCTGGCACACGCCGCCCGTCCTGCGCCTGCTGAGAGACGCCAACATCTCGCTCTGCCTGTCGGATCATCACGACGCACCGGCGCCGTGGAAGCGCACAGCGGATTTCGTGTATGTGCGGGGCCACGGCCCGCGCGGCCGCTACAAGGACCATTATCCCGCGGCGACACTGAGCGCGTGGGCCGCGCGCATCCGCGGGTGGAGATCACATGGCCACGACGTCTTCGTCTATTTCGACAACGACCAGAAGAGCGCGGCGCCCACCGACGCATTGCGGCTGCGTGCCCTGCTGACGCAGGCCGGCAGTCGTTCGAACTCCAGCCGGCGCAACACCCAAAAGGAACGTCGTACGCAGCTCCAGGTTTAGTCCCGCAACGACACCTGAGAGGAACGACCATGAGACGCATGATGATCGCCCTGAGCTGCCTGGTCCTGGCCAGCCCGGCATTGGCCCAGTCCGTCGGTGAAAAGACCGGCGTGAATTCGGCGCTCGGTATCACGCCGAGCACGGAGGACTTCGTCAGACAGGTCGCCATCAGCGACGTGTTCGAATTGCAGTCGAACAAGCTCGGCGAGGAAAAAGGCAACGTGGAGCAGAAGAGCTTCGCCGCCCAGATGGTGAAGGATCACACCAAGACGTCGAGCGAGCTCAAGAGCATGGTGAGCAGCGGCAAGGTCAAGGTAGAGCTACCGACTGCGCTCGACAGCGCACATCAGAGCAAGCTCGACAAGCTGAAGGCGGCAAAGGGCAAGGACTTCGGCCCCGAGTTTGACGACATGCAGGTCAGCGCCCACAAGGACGCGGCGTCGCTGTTCGAGCGCTACGCGAAGGGTGGCGACAATCCGGAGCTGAAGGAGTGGGCCGGTAAGACGCTGCCGGCCTTGCAGCACCATCTCGAGATGGCGCAGGCTTTCAACAAGGGCCCATGAACAGCCATGCGGTCTCCATCAGGACGGACTGCGTCATCCCAGCGTGACGCAGCGCCGGTCTGCCCCGATGCGGCCGGCCGCCCTGGCGAACTCGCCGAGGCGGTCGTTGGTCCGCTGTGCCCCCGCACCTGTGCAAGCCGCTCAGGCGGCGGCCCGGGTCGCCAAGGCCTGCGCCTCGGCCGCCGCTCGCGCCATGCTGGACGACATTTCGTTGGTCACCGTGCTCTGCTCTTCGACCGCCGCTGCCGTCGAGGTGACATACTCGCTGACGTTGGTGATCGCCTGTTTGATGGAATTGAGCGCCATCACGACGTCCCCGGATATGTTGTTGAGATTTTCGATTTCCTGACCGATTTTGTCGGTGGCCTGCTTGGCTTGGTTGGCGAGGCTTTTGACCTCGGCGGCGACCACCGCAAAACCACGACCGGCTTCACCCGCGCGGGCTGATTCGATGGTCGCGTTCAACGCCAGCAAGTTGATCTGCCCGGTAATATTATTGATCATATCGACGATGCCGCTCATGGCCTGGGCGGCATCAGAAAGGCGCTGGGCCTGGCCATCCGCAGAGGCCACCTGACCCACCGCCCCCATCGCCGTCTCACGTGATTTCGTCATGGCTTCCGAGATCTCGCGCACCGATGCATTGAGCTCCTCCGACCCCGCCGCCACCGATTCCATCATCGCGCGAACACGCTCGTTGCCCATGCGAACCAGAACTTGTCTGGTGACGTCGGTGGCATATTTGACGACCTTGAAAGGCTTGCCGTTGAGATCGAGGATTGGGTTGTAGGATGCCTGGATGTAAACTTCCTTGCCGCCCTTGCCGATGCGCTTGTATTCGGCGGCCTGGTACTGGCCCCGATTCAGGCTCGCCCAGAACTCGCGATAGTCGCCGCTGTTGCGCTCCGACGGTTCGACCAACATGCTGTGGTGCTTGCCCTTGATTTCGGCCAAGCTGTATCCAAGCGCATGAAGAAAATTGTCGTTCGCCGTGATGATCGTGCCGTCCATGTTGAACTCGATCACCGCCTGCGACTTGCTGATTGCATCGATCTGGCCGGCAAGATCGGCATTCTTGATCTTCTGCGCAGTGACATCGGTCGCGAATTTGACGACACCGAACGGCTTGCCGGATGGATCGAGCACGGGATTGTAGGACGCCAGGATCCAGACTTCCTTGCCGCCCTTGCCAATGCGCTTGAACTCGCCGCTCTGAAATTCGCCGCGATTGAGGGCCGCCCAGAACTCGCGATAGGCAGCGCTGTCGCGCTGCGACGGCTCGATGAAAATGCTGTGGTGCCGCCCCTGGATCTCATCCAACCTGTAGCCCAGCGCGTCGAGGAAGTTCTGGTTGGCACCGACGATCGTTCCGTCGAGCTTGAATTCGATCACAGCTTGCGCCCGGTCAACGGCAGCGAGCTTGGATGCATTCGTCATGCTGCGGAGCTTCTTCTCCGTGATCTCGGTCGCGAACTTGACCACCTTGACCGGTCTGCGCTTGTCGTCGAGCACCGGATTGTAGGACGCCTCGATCCAGACCTCGCGGCCGCCCTTGGCGATTCGCTTGAACTCGCCCGCCTGGCATTCTCCGCGATTGAGTCCGGCCCAGAACTCACGATAGGCAGCGCTGTCCCGCTCCTCCTGGGGAATGAACATGCTGTGATGCTTGCCTTCGATCTCGTTGAGCTGATAGCCGAGGCAGTCCAGGAAGTTCTGATTGGCGCCGCGAATCGTGCCGTCGAGGTTGAACTCGATCATGGCCTGCGAGCGGCTGATCGCGTCAATCATCGCCTGAGCGTCGCCTTTTCTTGAATTTCGGCCGAACATGCACTTCATCTCCAAATTGCTGCGCGGGGCGCCTCTGGGACTGTCCCGACCTCAGACCGAAATGCCGCGCGGGTCCCGCAGCGCTGCCTCCGATGCAAAGCAGCCGGAACAGTAGCTAAATCGAATCTTCAATTCCTTTGCCCGATGGCTGACACGATGGCCGAATTCCGCCATGGCGATCGACTCGATCGCAACGCGTCGCTCCGCATTTTCACGGGCTTTCCGCCCGCGAGACACTTGCGAAGCAGTGCAGGCTACCGGCTTACCTTGAGGTGTCCACGCTCATACCATTGCGCGTCGTTCGCGGCTCGCTCCCCCAAAGATTCCACTACGGCTCGTCTACAGGCGTTGGCCCGGATACCGGAATTGAGTAGCTTCAACCTTGGGTGTCGGTTTCGGCAGAACCATCGTGGATTCCAGCACGACGTCCGGTGAACGATCGCTTCGGACAGGCCGGGTAAGATTCGAGGATTGATTGGGCGCTATCTCATATCTCGATCGATATCCATTGTTTCGCTCGCGAGACAGCGAGTTCGCTCGCGATCGCCTATTCAGCGTGTACGGAGTCGATCGTTTTGAAAGCCGCGACACCGAGTTCGGCATTCAGGCCAACCTTGCGCGACTGAGTTCGATCGGGCTGGCGTACTGCTCATATGCAGGCGCAGCGTCACTCTCGTTTCCGGAATCGACGATCTTCAGACAATTCTTTTCGATCCAGGGGACCGCGCACTTCACGGCAGGCGGGGCGAGCCAAGCGATCGCGGCTTGGAGCCCGATGATATCGGGCGAATCGAGGCTGGATTTGGAGTTTCCCGCCCGCTATCGCCAGTTAGTTGTCAGGGTCGATTCGGCTGCGTTGGAGGGCTTGCTGAAAGCAATCCTCGGCGATGACAGCGATACGAAGTTGAGGTTTGACACGGATCATCTCGACCCGGCTGTCATGGCCTTCGTCCGTCAGGATGTTTTCACGCTCGCCGAGGAATTGCAGAGATTCGGAAGGGACTATTCGCTGATAGCCATTGCGGAGCTTGAGCGGAGCGTGATGGTCCGGCTCCTCCTGGCACACCAGCACAATTTCAGCCAACGGCTGCGCAATGCGCCGCAGCGCGCCAATCGATCGGTTGTCGACATTGTCGAGTCCTACATCGAGACCCATTGGGATCACCCCCTGGATCTGGAGAAGATCGCCGGCATCGCCAATGTCAGTGTCCGATCGATCTTCCGGGAATTTTCGAGCTCGGGACGCGGATCACCCGGCCAGTTCGCAAGACGCGTGCGACTTCAGCGAGCGTCGGAGCTACTGAGCCAGCCTGATACGAAGACCAGCGTGGTTTCGGTCGCGTTCAAATGCGGTTTTGGCAACCTTGGGCGTTTTGCCTCCGAGTATCGCCAGGTCGCGGGCGAGCTGCCTTCCGAGACCTTGCGGAGCGCGAGGAAGAGGCTGGGATTTGCTGGCGCGATGGATGGGGGCACATCCGGATCCTAGCCAATCTTAGGACACGTCTCTCTCAGCTGCCCATAAGGTCGCGTCATCTGACAGCGAGGCCAGGTGACGTTCGAGCAGGATAGAGCGAACCGACCGTTGGGACCGGACTGAGCTCGCGCGGCGCGAGTGGGATCGTACAGCCCCCCGGGTAGTCCGTCAGGGAACTCCCGTCTTCCACGTTCGCAGCATACAGCAGCACGGCAATCGCAGGAGGCCTGCCTGATTCCCTTGCTCTCGTGACGATGCTGGAGCTTACGAGGTACTATGCTAACATAGGTTATTGAAGTAGCATGACCTGGAACCCCTATAAGCCACCTGGGGGAATCGCTCCTTGAGTCATCTGGTCCGTAAGCTTGAGAATTTTGTTCGCCTCTCTGCGGCGGACCGCCTGATGCTCAACCGCGCGTCGGCGCAGCGGGTGCGGAGTTTTGCGGCTCGCGCTGACATCGCGCGCGAGGGCGAGAAACCGAAGGACGTGCATCTGGTCCTGAACGGCTGGGCCTGCCGCTACAAGCAGCTTGAGGACGGCCGCCGCCAGATCGTGTCGTTCTTCCTGCCCGGCGACATCTGCGATCTCAACATCTTCATCCTGCGCGAGATGGATCACTCGATCGGCACGATCACGCCGGTCTCCATCGCCGACCTGCCGCGCGAGTTCTTCGATGAGATCAGCGCCGGGTATCCGCGCATCGCCACCGCCTTCTGGTGGGAAACGCTGGTCAATGCCGCCATCCAGCGGGAATGGACCATGAATCTCGGCCAGCGTACCGCGTCCGAACGCATGGCCCACCTGCTGTGTGAGCTCTTCTTCCGGCTGCGCCTTGCTGGGCTGGCCGACGACAGCAGCTGCAACTTCCCGCTCACGCAGGCCGATCTCGCCGAGGCGACCGGCCTGTCGAAGGTGCATGTCAATCGCACGCTGCAGGAGCTGCGGGCCAGCCATCTGATCGTGCTCAAGGGCAAGATGCTGGTCCTGCCGGACCTCGAGCGCCTGATGAGCGCCGGCCTGTTCAACGCCAACTACTTGCATTTGGACCGGGAAGGTCGTCAGCTCGATGCGAATGAATGAGGCGACCTGAGCGTCGGCACACGCGGATAACGCGATTCCGGCGGGCTGAGGCGCCGCCCGGGAAATCGCGATGATCGAACAGCGTTCTGAGGACAGCGGCTCATTCGAATTGGAGATCGTGCTGCGCCTGGGGGTGATGCCCAACCTGTTCCGGTCACGCCTTGCGGCACCGGAGATGACACGGCAGCTGTGGCAGTTCGCAAGATGCGCCTATCTCGATGCTCCGCTCCCGCCTTTGTTCAAGGAACGGCTTGCCGTCCACCTTTCGCGTCTGTGCCTTCAGCCCTATTGCCTCGCCCGGCATTTCGGTTTCCTGGTCGGGCTTGGCCACCCCGGAGGCGACCCGGCTTGCCGCCCGGCGACGATCGACGAGGCCCGCCAACTGCTCTCCCGTCCCGTTGCCGAAGCGGCCCGCGACACTGCAGCGCTGACACGTCTCGAAGCCGTCCGGCAGCCTCTGGATATCCCTGAGCCCGGCAGCGAGGGCGAAGCCGATCTGTTGGATGCCGCAGCCGTCCTGTTCATGCAGGCCGCGGCCGCCGGCCGGGCGCGGCTGGCGATCCGCAATGCGTTCGGAGACACCGGCTTCGAGCATCTGACTGGCTTTCTGGCCTATCTGCGCATGGCGCATTTCTGGGCCGACGCGCACCCCGACCTCGAGATGGATGACGACGTCCTGGCGCTGACGCAGTCCGACTCCGATCTCGCCGCGGGTCTGAGCTGCGACGGTCTGAGCTGCGACGACGTCCGCCATCCTCCGCCCTCCGCTTCGACACGGAGTCGTTCCGACCGGAGCGAACCGGGCGAGCATCGGCTGCGGCGCATGCTGGAGATCGATTCGGTCGGCGTGCTGTTCTTCGATTACGCCGCGGGCACGCTGATCGATGCCAACGACGCCTTCCTCGCGATGACCGGCTATTCGCGCGAGGAGATCGATAGCGGCGAGCTGACGTGGCAGAGCCTGACGCCGCCGGAATGGGTCGGCAGCTCCACGGCGCAGATCGACATGCTGCGGCGGACGGGGCGGATCGGCCCCTACGAGAAGCAGTATTTTCGCAAGAATGGCGAGCGCGCCTGGATGATGTTCGCCGGCCGCGACATCGGGGACGGCACCCTCGTCGAGCTCGCCATGAATATCGACGACCGCAAGCGGACCGAAGCCGCCCTGCGCGAGAGCGAAACGCGTTTTCGCCAATTCGGCGAGGCGTCCTCGGACGTGTTGTGCATCCGCGACGCAAGCAGCCTGCAGTGGGAGTATCTCAGCCCTGCGTTCGAGACGATCTATGGCGTTCCGCGCGCGGCGGTGCTGCAGGGTGATCATCTCGCGCGTTGGACCGAACTGATATTGCCGGAGGATCGGCCACGCGTGCTGGACGACCTCGCCCGCGCTGGGCGTGGCGAGCGCGTCAGTTGCGACTTCCGCATCGAGCGGCAGCCCGATGGAGGCCTTCGCTGGCTCCGTATCCGTAGTTTCCCCGTGCTCGGTGACTTCGGGCAGGTGCAGCGAATTGGCGGCATCACCCAGGACATCACCGCGCTGGTCTTGGCCGCCGAGCACCAGAAATTCCTGCTCTCCGAGCTGCAGCATCGGGTGCGCAACATGCTGGCCGTGATCCGCTCGATCGTCAGGCGCACGGGGGACAGCAGCGACAGCGTCGAGGATTTCGCGAGCCATCTCGAAGGCCGCATCACGGCGCTCGCACGCATCCAGGCGGCCGTCACGCGCAATCCTCTTGCCGGCTTCGATCTCGCCGAACTGATCGCCGATGAATTGCGGGCCGGCGCCGCGCGCGAGGACAGGCAGTTCTCACTGTCCGGCCCCGCGCTCCGGATCAAGGCGAAGACGGCCGAGAGCATCGGCCTCGCAATGCACGAGCTCGCGACCAATGCGCTGAAATACGGCGCGCTCACCGTGCCGCGCGGCTTCATCAAGATCGAATGGCGGCTCGATGATAGCGAGGCAAGCACCTGGCTTGTCATCGACTGGACCGAGACCGGCATGTCGGGCCGACCACTCGCGTCTCAACGACAGGGTTTTGGAACGGTGCTGCTCGAACAGATGCTGCCCTATGATGTCGGTGCGCGCGTCACCAGGCGGTTCGAGCCGAGCGGCCTTTGCTGCGAGATCTGGCTGCCTGCCGGCGACATCCTCCCGCGCTGAGCACGGCAGGCCGATCGGGAACTTCAAGCTCGCCGCATCGGTCGGCAACGATGGCCGGGCCGCGTCGCCCGGGCGCGTCGTCATCGTGAAATGCCATCAGCGTAGCCTTCGCCATTCATTCGGGGTATGCTTGGGCGCGCGGCCAGAGGTGGAGGTCGCATGCATCGCGCAACCGTCATGTCTTCGCCTTGGTTTGGGCGGATATGACGAGGTGTGGAGCAAACAGGGGAATTGCCTGAGCTTCGACACGGCGGAACGCTGGTGGGACGTTCCGAAGTCTCCGGTTCTGGCGAAGACTGATCGCCGTGCGCATGCAGGATGCGTGGGCACGAGGGACAATCGGTATCCAGGTTCTGTGCTGATGCGGCCGCGCGCCGCCGATCGTTTCGTGGCGTTGGTACGGAATCGAGCGCCGCTGCGGAAGCGGACGACAACGGAGGACGGAGCGTCAATGCTTGCAACGACGACCACGAAAGAAGCCGATCAGCAGCCCCATGCGATGATCGACCCCGAAATCGTGCTGGCGGCCCGCGCCGATCGCACAAACGCCGAGTCCGACCGGCGCGCCTCCTATCGACCGCCGGAGATGCCATCGCCGAAGATCGATCCCGACCTCAGGTCGCAGGCGGCGAATGGGCTTGCCGCCGCGGGTGAGCGCAGCAGGGTCGGAACCTGGATCGTGCGCACCGTGCTGGCGGTGCTGTTCGCGGTCGGCAGTGCCGTCGCCGCTGCGGCCTGGCAGAGCTATGGAGACCAGGCCCAGGAGATGATTGCACACTGGATGCCGCGGATTTCGCTGATCTCGAGCGTCGACAAGGATGGCGCGGCGCCGACCGCGACATCAGGTCAGGAGACGGCCGCCGCGGCACCGGTGCAAGCGCAGGACCCGGCAACCGCTATGGCTGCCGCTGGCGTATCCCCGGAACAGGTGCAGTTGCTGCAGTCGATGGCGCACGACCTCGCCACCCTGAGCCAGCAGATCAGCGACCTCAAGGCGGGCCTTGCCCAGCTCAAGACGGGCCAGGAACAGCTGGCGCGCGACGTGGCGCGGGTGGCCGAAGCCAGGCCGACGGAGCGGACCGCGGAGGCAAGATCGTTCGACCCACGTGCCATCGAGCAGACGCTCAAGCCGCGCCCTGCTCCACGGCCGACAACGGCAGCAGTCACGCCGCCGCCCGCCATAGCTGCCCCAGCCCATCGACCGCGACCGGTCTCGCCGGCGGCGGCGAACATGGTTCCACCGCCGCCCGCGCCGATGTCGCTACAGTCCGCGCCGGTGGATCCGGATCAGCCGGTGGTGCGTCCGCCCATGCCGGTGCGCTGAGACCGGTGCGCTGCCAGGACTCGGCGCCGGTCCGGACTGCGCAGGCTGATCAGGTTGACGTGCGCGTCGTCGGACTTGTCGCAACGAGGCTTTCCGAGCTATGGAACCGCGCCTGAGATGTGCGCGCGATCTGAGATGCCCTACGGCTCACAAGCGCGGCACACGAGCAGATTGGCGAGGAATCCATGAGCCTGATCGATCCGACCATCCTGTCCGCACCCGAGCTTGCAGAGCGCATCGCGATCCTGCGCGACAACATCCGCCAGATCACGGAACAGGCCGCTTCGCAATCGGGTGCAGCCGATGAGGAGCGCAACGCCGACCGCCTGGCGCAACAGAGCGAGGAGCTGGACGTTCTGCTCAAGGAGCAGGAGCAGCGGCTGAGCAAATAGGCGGCCGGGCCAAGCCCGGATCCGGATCAAATCGCGATATTGCACTGCGCTCGTTGTTGCCGGCGCCGCGCCCAGAAGCTAGCCTCGCCGCCAATAAACGGGAGGATGCCAGGGTATGCGAAACGGTATGCGTTCGATATTTGCGATTGCGGCCTTGCTCGTGGCCGCAGCTCCAGCCAGCGCCGAGCCGCGCCATACCTACACGACTCTGGTGCTGGAGGCCTTTGCCACCAAGGTCCAATGCCCGGGCACCGACGTGGTCTATCAGGACCTCGTCCAGAAGGCGCAGGACATGCAGATGCCTGACGGGACCACTGAAAAGGTCCGCAAGGCGATCGCCTATATGCACACTGGCGGAAAGATGGGCGAGAAGCAGGACGACGACCTGATGACCGAGGTGGCCGTCGCCACGCAGGCCATCGACATGGATCAGCGGCATCTCGGCCTGCCGGCCTGGTGTGAGGAAGAAAAGAAGCGGCTGTCCGGCTTCATCCGCACCAAGGGCTGAGCGACGACAGCCAAATCGGTGATGCGTCTTCGCTGAAGTGAGCGTGACGCGCCCCTCGTCCGGGCTCGGAGGAAAAGGAACCACCGGCGGCAAGGAACTCGGATGGTGGCTGCCGCTTGGCACTGCATAGCAAGCCGGAGCCCGCCATGCGCATCGAAACCGCCTTCCTGTTCGACCTCGACGGCACGCTGGTCGACAGCGTCTATCAGCATGTGCTCGCCTGGAAGACTGCCCTGGACGCCGAGAGCATCGAACTGTCGGTCTGGCGCATCCATCGCAAGATCGGCATGAGCGGCGGCTTGTTCACCAACCAGCTGCTGCGCGAGACCGGTTATGCGCTGGAGCCGGATCGGATCGAGCGGCTCAGGCGCGCGCATGCGGCGGCCTATCAGGACCTGGGACGGCAGGTCCGGCCCCTGCCCGGTGCCCGCGAGCTGCTCGGCTTCCTGACCGACGCCGGCATTCCCTGGGCGATTGCGACCAGCGGCCGGATGGAAACCGCGGCGGTCAATCTCAGTGCGCTCGGCGTCGATCCCAAGACGAGCCCGGTCGTGACGCGCGACGAGGTCCGTTACGCAAAGCCAGATCCCGACCTGTTTCTCGCCGCCGCGGCGCGGCTCGGCGTCCCGATCGGGCGCTCGGTCGTCGTCGGTGACAGCATCTGGGACATGCTGGCGGCGACCCGCTGCCGAGCGCTCGGTGTCGGCCTGATGAGCGGCGGCTACGGTTCCGAAGAGCTGCGGCAGTCCGGCGCCATCCGCGTCTATGACGACCCGGCGGACCTGCTCGGCCATATCGACGAGGTCGGCGGCCGGCGCTAGTCGGCCCGGTGGGCGGAGCTCAGGTCTGCGGACCCGACAGCGAAATGTCGCGCTCGGCGCGGAACACGTTGGCGTAGAGATTGGCGATCCACTGCCGCCCGGTCGAGGTCATGTTGAGATAGCGGATCTCGGTCTGGATATGCGGCGCGACACTGTTCCAATAGAACTGCGGGTAGCGGTTGACGATATCCGCCGGTGAGCCGTAGCCGAGCTGGCGATTGATGCCGACCTCCTCGAACTCGTGGTAGAGCGCGTTGGCCTTGCGAATGTAGTTGGGATCGCCGAGCTGGCCGATCAGATCGGCGGCGCGCACGATCGACTGCTCCTCGTCGAACTGCTGGCCGGCAAGCGGCGGAAAGCGCGTGCCCTCGATGGCGAAGGCGATGCGCTGCTTGTCGAGCGGTGCCATGCCTTCGATCCGGTTGATGACGTAAAGCTTGGAACGGTCGACATGATACGGCATCAGGCTGGCATCGGACGAACCGCGCGGCAGGCTGATCTTGCGGCCTCCCGTGTCGATGACGAAACCGTCGGCATCGTCTTCCCTGAACAAGCCGCGGACGTAGCCGATATCGTGAAGAAGGCAGGCCATGATGACATGGACGTAGTCCTCTGCCGTCATGTGGCTGTGGAGTGCCCGACCACGCAGGATTTCGTGGCCTGCGAGCGTGACCAGAAGCGTATGTTCGACGTTGTGATACAGGGCGTCGCTGTTGCCGATACATTCGAGCGCAGTGCGCGCCGCAGCGGGAAGCATCTCGGACAGCTGGGTATGGGAGGAGCCGAAACGACGGCGCATGTAGGAGCTCAGGAACCGCTCCAATGCCGCTGCTGCGAGCTCCGGTAAGGTCATCATCGCTGCTGCCCCGCCGCAGCGGGCTCCAGGACCCAGTCAAGGACCCACCCGAGGGAACCACCTCAGGAATGGCACTTCCGGTCCTTGCTCGGCCGCCTCGGCACGTCGAACATAGCCCAGGTTGCCGGTATGGGCCACACTCCGATCGGGTTGCCCCGGAAAACTGCGGACGCGGCCGGCCTGCTAGCGTCCGCGACC
>JBARNF010000679.1:0-4327 GCA_049802835.1 Bradyrhizobium sp. | reverse complement strand
GTCATTGATGAAGGCGAGGGGCTCGCCGTTCCTCGTGCTCATGAGCAGGATCAGGCCGAAGAACCTGCCGGGCTCGACGCAATATTTGTTCTCGCGCCACGCGCCCGCTTCGTTCCTCGGCCAGGTGATGACGTCGGACTTCATGCGGATGGCGAAGATGCCGTCGTTCGCGCCTTCCATCGTGCCCCAGCGGTAATAGCCGTCGTCGCGCTCGCACGGCACGTACATGTCGATGCGCGGCCGGTGGTTGGCGCCGCCCGCCGGAATCTGACCAAACGCGCGCTCCTGCGCCTCGATACACTCCTTCATGGTGAGCAGTTGCGCGACGACATCGTTGTGGATGAAGAGCATGCGGTGTACTCACCCCCACCACAGCGGCTCGAGCGGCAGGAGGATTCTCAGCACCTTGATGAAGACGACCCAGGTCATCAGAAGCGACCCCAGCGCCATGGCCGCGGACAGCCGCCACGACGACCCCGTCGCGCGCAGATAGGCGAACAGATAGGCGGCCGAGCCGAACACGAATCCGAGGCCATAGAGGAAGACGAGCAGAGCGAAGATCCAGGCGACGCTCGCAAGGGACATCGGCTCCGCCGGCTCGCCCGAGCCGCGCTCGGGAGGAGCGCCGCGCAATTGCACCCACAACTCGATCAGGCACAGCGCGCACACGATGACGCCGGCGAGGAAGGGGAATTTGATCACTGTCCAGGAGTGGTTGAGGATGAAGAACCCCACCGCCAGCAGGCCGGCGACCACGACGAAGATCGCGGCGGGAAAGACGGTCGCGGCGCGGGTCATGCGCGCCTCCACAGCCAGGCGATGCGCTGCCGCTGCGGCCAGGCGAGACAGATCAGCGCCGCGATGATGATCGCGAGCGAGATCGGCCGCATGAAGAAGGTCCAGCCATAGGCTTTCATCGACACCTCGAAATTGCGCTCCAAGGTCTCGCCCAGCACGAAGCCGAGGAGCAGAGCCGGGCGGTTGTAGCCGAGCCGCTCCATGATCACACCGAGCCCGCCGAACAGGAACACGAACAGCACGTCGTAGACGTTGTTGTCCGACGAATAGGTGCCGATCGCCACCAGCACCAGCAGCGCCGGCGCCAGGATGTGGCCGGGAACCCGCGTGATGTGCACGATCACGCGCGCTAGCAGGAACATGATCAGGCTCGAGAGCACGTTGCCGAGCGCGCAGATGTAGGCGAGCGCGAAGGCGAGATCCATGTGCTTCTTGAGGAACTCGGGGCCGGGCTGCAGGCCGAAGATGAGGAACGCCCCGAGCAGCATGGCCATGGATGAGCTGCCGGGAATGCCGAGCGCCAGCGTCGGCACCAGCGCGCCGCCCTCCTTGGCGTTGCTGCTCGCCTCCGGCGCGATCACCCCCTCGATGCGGCCGGTCCCGAAGGTCTCCGGATTCTTCGCTGTCTGCCGCGCCGCCGCGTAGGCGACGAACGGCGCGGTGGCGCCGCCTACGCCGGGCATGATGCCAATCACCGAGCCGATGGCGGACGAGCGGAAGAATATGCCGAGATGCTTGAACACGGCGAGCCCGCCGTCGATCACCTGGCGGAACGAGACCGGCTCGGTCGCGCCCGCTTGCGCGATCGACTTGCCGCTCGTCATCAGCATCAGGATTTCGGGAAGGGCGAACAGGCCGAGTGCGATCGGGACCAGGCGGAACCCATCCAGCATGTATTCCTGGCCCATCCAGAAGCGCGGCACGCCCTCGGTCGGGTCGTAGCCGAACAGCGACAGGAACACGCCGAGCGCTCCCGCGATCAATCCGCGCACCGGCGCATCAGCGCTCAGCACGGCGATGAAGGTGATGCCGACCAGCGAGAGGAAGAAGTTTTCCGGCGAGGCGAAGGACAGGATCACCGGCTGCATGATCGGCAGCAGCATCGCCAGCAGCACGCAGCCGAAGAGTCCGCCGAGCGCGGACGCCATGAGCGCGGCGCCGATGGCATAGCCGGCGCGGCCCTGCTTGGCGAGCTGGTAGCCGTCGATGACGGTCGCCGCGTTCGGCACCTCGCCAGGCACGCCGAGCAGGATCGCCGTGATCGATCCGCCCTGCGACACCGCCGCGTAGGAGGCGAGCAGAAAGCCGAGCCCGACCAGCGGGCTCAGCCCGAAGGTGAAGGGGATGAGAAAGGCGATGGCGGTGATGCCGCTCAAGCCCGGCAGCAGTCCCACCACGATGCCGATCGGCATCGCGAGAAGGATCGCAAGGAGGACCGCCGGCTGGAAGATCTGTCCGCCGGCCGAAAGGAGCGCTTCCAACATGACGTTCGTCGCAATCCGAGTGCGCTTACGAGAATTTCTTCAGCAGGACTTCGTTGAACTCCTGCAGCTTCTCCGGAGTCAACGACTGCAGCAGCTCGCGCACGGTCTGCTGCAGCTTCTCGGGCGTCTCGTAGGCGAGCGGGCGCTGGGTCTTGGCGCCTTCGGCCATGATCTCCGGGTCGGTCAGGATCTCGCGCCACACGCGCTGCAGATAGGCGAGCTTGTCGGCGGGGAGACCCGGCGGACCGACGAAGACGCGGCCGAAATCCTTCGCCTTCAGGCGGAACTCGAGGAACCATCGCCGCTCGGGCGGGATTTTGAACATCTCGTCGATGGTGGGCATGTCCGGGCGGAGCTCCGAGCGCCTGTTCCCGATCGCGGCGACGACCCGGGTCCGGTCGCCTTGCGAATAGTCGTTGCCGGAGCTGTCGGAGATGGTGAGGGCGTCGACCTCTCCGTTCATCACCGCGAGGCCGGCTTCCTTGCTGCCCTTGTAGCCGGTGATGATCTGGCAGTTCATCGCCAAGGCTTCGCAGGTCACCGCCGCGTAGTCGCTCAGATTGTCGATGCGCGAGGTGGCGGAGAATTTCAGCTTGTTGCCCGAGGCGACGATGGATTTGAGGTCGCCCTGCAGGTCGGGCCGAACGAGGAAGAAGTGCTGCTCGAGGGCGACGCGGCCGAAGATGCTCACCTTCGCCATGTCGTATTGGACGCCCGGCTGCTTGGTGATCTGGTACATCAGCGCGCCCTCGCCATTGAGCATCATCATGGAGAGGCCGTCGGGCTTGTTGCGCACGAGCTGGTTGAGCGCGGTGTTGCCGCCGCCGCCCGGGCGGTTCTCCACCACCACGGTGGCGCCGGTGCGCTTCTCGAATGCGGGCGCCAGCATGCGGGCATAGGCGTCGTAGCCGCCGCCGGGGGAAAAGCCGACATAGAAGCGGACCGTCTCGCCCTTGAGAAACGCCCCGGCATCCTGGGCGCGGGCGGAGCCGATCGGCGTCAAGGCCAATCCGGCCAGCACGGCGACGGCGAACGGAATCCGGCGGCGATAATCACCCCACATGAGCTTTTCTCCCTCGGATGGCGCTTTTTATTGCGGACGCGCCGTATGACGGCGCCCTGACGAATTACCATATTCGGTTGCGCCGAGGCCGCAAGGACCCGCTGCCGCTCGAGCGAACGGCATAGTGTCGCTCGCGCAACGGTCTCCGGCTGATAAAGCGGGAACGGGGGAATAGTCGGATGGCGCTCCCTAGGGGACTCGAACCCCTGTTTTCGCCGTGAGAGGGCGACGTCCTGGGCCGCTAGACGAAGGGAGCGTGCCGCCCGACATAGCCTTGATCAGCGGCCGGCGCAAGCGGGCCGCCGCGCCGGTCTCACCTTACGGCGTCAGGGCTCGGCGGCGAATTTGAGCCGCCCGGCGGGACGCAGGGTCTGCACGTCGAAGGTGCGGATTTCGATCGCCCCCCCGGTCTCGATGGTGACCACGAGGCGATCGCCGGCGACCGCCGTCTGCACGATTTTCGCCCCTTTGGGGATCAGCGCCGTCACGTCGGCGGCGACCGACCTTCCCTCGCTGCGGAAAACACGATAGCCGATGACGCCGAGAACGACGGCGATGCCGAGGAAGGTGGCAAAGCCGGACACCGCCATCAGCAGCCGCACCCGCGACATGAAGTGCGCCTGGGCGGGATCGGCCGGCTGTTCATCCTCGCTTTGCGGACTGCTCATGATCGAAACGCAGGCTCATATCGAAACAGTGGTGATCGCGCCCGAGGAGGCGGGCGACCGGCTCGACCGCGTGCTCGCGGCGCGCCTCGCGAGCCTCTCCCGCTCGCGCCTCAAGGCGTTGATCCAGGCCGGCCACGTCGCGGTCGGGGGGCGCACGATCCGCGATCCGGAGCATCGCGTCAATGCGCAGGACCTCGTGACCGTCGACGTTCCCCCGCCGGAGCCGCCCGAGCCGCAGGCAGAGGACATCCCGCTCGCCATCGTCCACTAGGACGCGGAGATCATCGTCATCGACAAGCCGAGGGGTCTAGTGG
>JBARNF010000678.1:0-2670 GCA_049802835.1 Bradyrhizobium sp. | reverse complement strand
GTCCCGAGGCGACGATCTCGCAGCGGATACTGTCGAGCTCGATCGTCTGCGCCGCCGGGGGCGAGCACACCTGATCCACGTTTGCCTCCGTCCTGCACGCCATATGTTGCGCGATGGTGACGGACGTCGCTCTCGGACTCGCAAACGAATCGGCCCGCATTCGGCCATTTTCGGCCGCGTGCTGAATTGGCGGTCGACGCGCTCATTAAAATCTTCGCGGTCGGTGCGGTGGTGTACGCGTTCGCGGCGCGCGTCGACCTTCTACAATCATCCCGCCATCGCCGGCGTGACGGCGCCCCCCAAGGGGCGGCTGGTCGACATGGTCGAGCGCACCGAGCGCTTCACCAAGAAGAGCGACGGCAGCCCGTTCGTGCGCAAGACCCCGATCACCAGTCTCGACATCAGCGGCCAGGCACCGCCGCGCGCCCAATGACGCCAAACAGCTTTCAGCCGATCGGTGCCGACCGCGTCATTCATGCACTCTTATCGCCGTCCCAGCGGGCGACGGGGGCCGACCAGTCACGATAGATCGCCATCAGCCGAAGGAAGATGCAGATCGCGGCACCCAGCAGCATCGGAAAGAGCGACGGCACACCGACGATGTGCCCGATCGACACGGTCGCTCCGGCAGCGAGCGCTGTCACCGCGTAAAGGTCGCTCCGCAGAACGAACGGGATGTCGCCGGCGAGGACGTCGCGCGTCATCCCTCCGCCGATCCCCGTGAGCATGCCCAAAATCGCAGCCATCAGCGGGTTGATGCCGTAGTCTATCGCCTTTTGCGCGCCGAGGACCGCGAATAGGCCGAGGCCGACCGCATCGAAAAGCAATACTTGACGCTGCCGCGAAGCAACTCTGGGATACCAATAGAAGGTGATCAGGCCACCGCCGATCGCGATGACGAAATAACGAACTTCCGTGATTGCTGCCGGGGGCACGGCGCCGATCAGGACGTCGCGCATTATGCCGCCGACGACCGCTACCACGAACGAAAGAAACAAGACGCCGAACAGGTCGAACCGTTTCTGCACGCCGAGAAGGCCGCCGCTCAGGGCGAACACGAAGGTTCCTATCCACTCCAGCGCCGCCATCAGAATCTGGAGGAAGGTGCTATGCATGGCTACGATCGAATGTGCTGCACGGGATCATGGTCGAGTTGCACCCGCGGCGGCCGAGCAGACCCAGGCGCCCGCCGCGGCCAGCATCGCCTCGATTCCGGTACGTAGTGTGGGGTGAATCACCGGCGCGAAGTCAGGAGCATGATTGGCGGGAAGTTCGTCGAGCTTGCCGGCCTTCTCGGCTCTCGCGGAGGTGGCCGGGTCGATGCCGCCGATCACCCAGAATACGGTTGGAACATTCCAAGCCGCGCCGAACAGCCCGAAGTCCTCGCTTGCCGTGACCGGCGCGATCTCCGTCACACGGTCCGCACCAAACCAAACTTCGAAACTGGCGACCGCCTTCCGTGTGGCGACATCGTCGTTGCGGGTCAGCGGAAACTCGCTCAGCACCGAGAATTGCGGCGGTCGTGGCGCACCCGACGCAACCGCCTCGGCCTCCAAGATGCGCCGGATCGCCGCCAGCACACGGGCGCGCACCTGATCCTTGAAGGTGCGGACATTCAGACGAAGGAGCGCCCGATCGGGGATGACGTTCTCATTCATGCCTGCGCTCAAGGTACCGACGGTGACCACCGCTGCGTCGGTCATCGCCACTTCCCGCGACACCACGGTTTGCAGGCGCATCACCGAGGAGGCCGCCATCACCACCGGGTCTATGCTCTTTTGCGGCATCGAGCCGTGTGCGCCGCGGCCAAACAACGTGACCTCCCAGCTATCCCCGGCCGACAGCATGGTGCCGGTGCGCCAGCCGATCTGACCTGCGGGGAGCGGCATCACGTGCTGGCCCAGGGTGACATCCGGCTTGGGGAAACGCTTGACCATGCCGTCCTCGATCATGGCGCGGGCGCCCTGGCCGGTTTCCTCGCCGGGCTGGAAGACGGCCATGACCGTACCCCGCCAGTCGGCCCGGTTCTCGGCCAGAATGCGCGTCGCCCCCATCAGCCATGCGACATGCATATCGTGTCCGCAGGAATGTGCAATCGACGTGGTTTGTCCGAAGCGGTCGGTACCGGTCCTGACGCTCGCGTAAGGGAGGCCGGTGCTCTCCTTGATCGGTAGCGCGTCCATATCGGCACGCAGCAGCACCGTCGGCCCGTCACCGTTGCGGAGCAGCCCGACGACGCCGGTGCCGCCAACGCCCTCCGTCACATCGTATCCCCACTCACGCAACCAGGCTGCGGCAATTCCAGCAGTGCGGTGCTCCTGCATTGAAAGTTCCGGATTGGCGTGGATGTCTCGATAGATGCCCTCGAGTATGGCGAGAACATCGTCCGATGGCCCGGGGAGGGCGGCATGCGTAGCGCCATGCCCATCGCTATCTGTCGTCATGACCGTCTTCTCTCAGGGGCGTCTTCGGTCTCGAATCGGGGCGCGACCACAGGATCGCATCGGTACGATTGATCCGCTTGGGTGAGCCGCAAGAGCTCCCGGCCGATGCGCAACGCTGCATCCGCCGGAAGCGCGCCGCGGTGCTCGATAAGAGACAGGAGCTGTAATATCCGGTCGCGGTGGGCCTGCCCATGACTCGAACCAGCGGTGCACCGCAGGCACATTT
>JBARNF010000677.1:0-3506 GCA_049802835.1 Bradyrhizobium sp. | reverse complement strand
CCATGCGGCCGTTTAGCAGCAGAGCTGACCATAGAAAAGCTGGTATCCCCGGGCATTGCCGAGGCCGGAAAGAATGTGCCATGTAGCCGGCGAGCACGGGCAGCCCGGCCCCCGCACGATCACGCAGCGAGCAACGATGAGAAGCTTCCACTTTCCCGGCAGGTCCACGGTCCACGCCCAGAACGGAATGATCGCAACCTCGCACCCGCAGGCCGCGCTGGCTGGGATCGAGGTGCTGCGCGCCGGCGGTACCGCTGCGGACGCGGCAGTGGCGGCCTGCGCCCTGCTCGGGGTGATCGAGCCGCAGTCGACCGGCATCGGCGGCGACTGCTTCGCGCTGGTGCAGCCGAAGGGCGACGGCCGGGTCATGGCCTATAACGGCTCGGGCCGGGCGCCGATGGCGGCCACCGTGGACTGGTATCTCGAGCGCAAGATCCACTCGGTCCCGCTGACGTCGGCCCATGCCGTGTCCGTCCCCGGCGCGATCGACGCCTGGGACCGCATCCTGCGCGACCATGGCCGGCTCGGCCTCGACCGCCTGTTGCAGCCCGCGATCCGCGCCGCGGAGGACGGCTACGTGGTGGCGCCGCGCGTCGGCTTCGACTGGAACAATCAGTTCGAGAAGCTCAAGAACGGCACCAACACCGCGCGCTACCTGCTGCCGCATGGCAGGCCGGCCGCGGTCGGCGACGTGATCCGCCAGCCCGAACTGGCGCAGACCCTGCGCATCATCGCCAAGGAGGGGCCGAAGGGCTTCTACACCGGCGCGGTGGCGGAGGACATGGTGCAGACCCTGCGCGGCATCGGCGGCCTGCATGCGCTGGAGGATTTCGCCAACCACCAGACCGAGGTCACCGCGCCGATCGGTACCACCTACAAGGACCATGACGTCTGGCAGTGCCCGCCGAACGGACCGGGCATCACCATGCTGGTGATGCTCAACATCCTCTCGCGCTTCGACCTGACCCGGATCGCGCCGCTCAGCATCGAGCGCTTCCACCTCGAGGCCGAGGCCGCGCGCATCGCCTACATGATGCGCGAGCAGCATATCGGCGACCCCGAGCACATGACGATCGAGGTCGCGAGCATCCTCGCCAAGGAATTCGCCGACGAATACGTGTCGCAGATCAGCCTCGACAAGCTGCTCGACCTGCCCAGCGTCGCGCCGCCGATGAATCCGGAGACGGTGTACATCACGGTGGTCGACCGCGACCGCAACGTCTGCTCCTTCATCAACTCGATCGCGCATTCCTTCGGCTCGGCCATCGTCTCCAACCAGACCGGCGTGCTGCTGCAGAACCGCGCCGGCGGCTTCCGCATCCAGCCCGGCCATCCGAACTGCATCGGCCCGGGCAAGCGTCCGTTGCACACGATCATCCCGGCGCTCGCCACCAAGGCCGGGCGGGCCCAGATGTCGTTCGGCGTCATGGGCGGGCAGTACCAGCCGGTCGGCCAGACCCACGTGCTGACCAACATCCTCGACTACGGCTGCGACGTGCAGGAGGCGATCGATATGGCGCGCGGGCTGCACTACGAGGGTGTCTATCAGCTCGAGGACGGCGTTCCGGCCGAGGTGGTCGAAGGGCTGGAGAAGATCGGCCACAAGACGTCGAAGGTGGTGTCGCCGCTCGGCGGCGGCCAGGCGATCTGGATCGACTGGGACAAGGGCACGCTCACCGGCGGCTCCGATCCGCGCAAGGACGGCTGCGCGCTGGGATATTGAGGCGCGTAGTTCCGTCATCGCGAGCGCAGCGAAGCGATCCAGAGCTGCGACCGTGACCCTGGATTGCTTCGTCGCTTCGCTCCTCGCAATGAGAATGTTTGGTCCGCGTAGGGTGGGCAAAGGCGCGCATGCGATACTGTACGATTTGTGCTGCTGTCTCTCGCGCGCCGTGCCCACCATTCTGACTCCAAGCCCGCGGTGAGACGGTGGGCACGCGACCGCCCTGCGGGCGGCTGCTTTGCCCACCCTACGCAGGTGCATCAACAAACACCGCTGTCGTCCCTGCGAACGCAGGGACCCATACCCCCAGGGAGCAGGTTGGGGCAGGCGCGCCGTTGGCAACTCGCACCTCACATCTGCCGCGGCGTATGGGTCCCGGGTCGGCGCCGCGACGCGCGCTACGCGTCACGGCTTGCCCGGGACGACAGCGTTGGTTGGGTCGGATTCGCAGCTCAAACAGCAATCGACATGATTTCATGTTCTCGCGGCTGGTAATGCCCGAGGTCTGCAATTAGTTCGTCCCTCATGAGTGCAGAGGGCGCAGGGAATGCCGGGTGAGGGCCTCACCCATGGCCCGCCTGCAGAAAAAAATGCAGGCGGCAGGTACCACAGGTGGTGCCGATCATCCGGCATTCCCTGCGCGACGGTCTTCACGCTTATACGCAGTCTCCCTGGTGCGCCGGGCGTGTTGGCCACCATGATCCGCGCGATGCGCAAGCATCGTCGCGAACGTAACACCAGCATCGGGGTGTCAGGACGCTGCGACTTCACGTCCGCAAGCGATCGTTCGTCGGCGCCCTCGTCAAGAAGACGCTGCGATCTCTCGCGGCCATCGCATCCCCGCCTCGCGTGTCGTGACGATCGCGCGCAACGCCCCTTCTGCTTGAGGCGGGATGGGTGGATACAATCATGAATTCTGAAAAATCGCAAGGTATTTATTTTTTTCAGAAACTGAATGGCCTGTCCTGCCAATGGTCGATGAGCGACTTCGCCCCCTGGGCAGGGACCCGTGTGAGCAAACGATCCTTGCAGACTTTCGGGCTCGCACCGCGGCGCCGATGCGCCCCTTCCCATCCTGTAGGCGAGGCGATTGGATAGCAGATGCCGGCCGTTTGGCGCAGGCTGGTCACCGGCGCCGCCATGCGCTAAACCGCCGGCTCCGTGAACAAGCAGAGGCAGTCCGAGCATGCGGCGTCCGATCGATCGAAGAGTTGCGCTGATGGCGGCGGCGTCTGCCGCGGCCGGTGCCGTGCTGGGCTCTCATGCAGCTTCGGCACAGTCCAGTTCCGCCAAACCGACAGGAAAGATCATGACAACTCCCTCCGGACTGCAGATCATCGACACCCAGGAAGGCACCGGCGCCACGCCGTCGCGCGGTCAGACCTGCGTGATGCACTACACCGGCTGGCTCTATGACAACGGTCAGAAGGGCAAGAAATTCGACTCGTCGGTCGACCGCAACGAGCCGTTCGAATTCCCGATCGGGATGAAGCGCGTGATTGCCGGATGGGACGAGGGCGTCGCCACCATGAAGGTCGGCGGCAAGCGCACCTTGATCATTCCGCCCGAGCTCGGCTATGGCGCGCGCGGCGCCGGCGGCGTGATCCCGCCGAACGCGACCCTGATGTTCGACGTCGAACTGCTGGGCGTGAAGTAGGGCGCGCTGCGTTTTGCCAGCTGAGATCTGCTGTTTGCGTTCGTTTGAGCCCGCGTCTTACGGCTTGCTCGGTGTCACCTCTCCCCGCTTGCGGGGAGAGGTCGGATTGCATCGAAGATGCAATCC
>JBARNF010000676.1:0-1795 GCA_049802835.1 Bradyrhizobium sp. | reverse complement strand
TCATTATGCATGCCATAAAAGGATCGTGGCGCAGATGAGCAGATCGACAAAGCTATTCGGTCTGATCGCAAAGACGCTGCCGGGCGTGGTGCTCTGCAAGGACATGCTCGTCGTGCCGCCGACAGGGCACATCCTGAGAGGCTTCCTGCTGGAAACGACGATGGTCAGGGACATGGTGTACCTTTGGCGAGTGGTGACGCCGTTACATCGCCCGATGCGGCATCCGTTTCTTGATTACAGCACGCGAATTCAAAAAGGCGAGCCGGTCTATATCAACAGGCACGCATACGGCGAGTCGGCTGACAGGGTCCGCGCCATCATCACCGACGGCCACATCGAATTCCTGCAACAAATTCGCGACCCTTCCGATTTTCTGCGACACGTGACGTGGATGATTGGCAACCCATCCATTCTCTTTCAAATTGATCTGGCGTTCACCTATCATCTCGTGGGCAACGTACGCGACTCCGCCGACATTCTCCGCGCACTCGATGTCGAAGTCGACCGGTTGCCGCCACGGCAGCAGGAGTACGTCCATCCTCTGGTCAAAAGGGCCGTGCGTGAAATGGAAAGAAGTCCGGCCGCGCTGACGGCACTGCTGAACGAGTGGGAGAATCAGAACATCGACGCTCTCGGCCTGCAGGCCTCGCGAACGGCGCCCCCTCTCGGCGGAGTGGAATCAGCGAAGCGAGACATGCCAAGCGAGCACTGAACCCCAAGACAAAGACGGGCCGGAAAAGCACGATGTGGAACGGCCGCTGGCTCAGCGGGAGGGGCCAATGAAGAAGTGGACCTATTTTGATGCGTTGCACGGGCCTGGATGGCCGACGCCAGCGGAACTCGAGCCGTACTTCCTGGCTCCCAGAGGAAAGGAGTGGTCCTATTATGGGGGAAACGACAATTGGGGTTTTCGAGGACAGGGGCTTTACGGAACCGAAGCGTTGACCCCGATGGCCGGTCGGGTCGATGTCGGTTTGTCCATGACGGGGCACCCGCAGCTCGGAGTCTATCTCTATTATTCCAAATGGGATGGGAGGGTTGCTCGTAAGAGTGGCTACAGTTCCAAGAACGATATGACCCGGCTCCGCGAATGGGTGCGTTCGGCGCATGGCTCGCCGCTGCCCGTCGGTTTGTTCGTGCCATTCGCCACCGCCTGGAAGGCGGTCAAGGAATTCATCGAAACCGACGGAGAGCTTCCCAAAAGTATCGAGTGGATTGCCAGCATCGATGTTCCGCCCGGCACTTTTCCGGATCCGTAGCCGCGGATGAGGAAGATCGCGAAAAATGCGCCGCTCGATCAAAATCTCACCGCCAAACTCGATGCTATTCGTCTCCGATCGGGAAGGTGGAAGACCGCCGGACCCAGTGCGTGATGCTCTCATACTGTCGACCGAGTCGTGCATTTCTGTCGGCTGCTATCCGGAACAGGATGGTCCCACTGAGGTCGTCCTTGGGAATATTACGGAGGTCGATCCGGGAGATCATCCCGCATTCGACGGGTTTTTGGACACGCCGAGGCGTGCTATTGTGGTTCCCACGGTAGTAGGTGAAGCGGTGATGCAAATGAAAGTGCCTGATAAGCGCACTCGTACTCGGATTTGGGTGAATCACCCACGCTGGCCAAGCAAATTGATTATCGGCGTGGGGTAAGACACTCCGCGGCGCCGCGCTTGGAGTTTGCGCGGCTGTACAAGCCCTATCGCGACGAGCCGAGCCCGCCGCCGCCGCGCCGTGCGACGAGTCTGACCGAAGCCGACATCCTCTTTTTCCGCAGCAATCTCGCCGCGCTGCGTTT
>JBARNF010000675.1:0-4595 GCA_049802835.1 Bradyrhizobium sp. | reverse complement strand
ATCGACGGCGTCGTCAAGAACATCACCGATTACGGTGCGTTCGTCGACCTCGGCGGCATCGACGGCCTGCTGCACGTCACCGATATCGCCTGGCGGCGTGTCAACCATCCGACCGAGGTGCTCTCGATCGGCCAGACCGTCAAGGTCAAGATCATCAAGATCAACCACGAGACGCACCGCATCTCGCTGGGCATGAAGCAACTGCTCGACGATCCGTGGCAGGGCATCGAGGCGAAGTACCCGCTGGGTGCGCGCTTCTCGGGCCGCGTCACCAACATCACCGACTACGGTGCGTTCGTCGAGCTCGAGCCGGGCATCGAAGGCCTGATCCACGTCTCCGAGATGTCGTGGACCAAGAAGAACATGCACCCCGGCAAGATCGTTTCGACCTCGCAGGAAGTCGAAGTGCAGGTGCTCGAGGTCGACAGCGTCAAGCGCCGCATCTCGCTCGGTCTCAAGCAGACCATGCGCAATCCCTGGGAGGTCTTCGTCGAAGGCCATCCGGTCGGTTCGGTGGTCGAGGGCGAGGTCAAGAACAAGACCGAGTTCGGCCTGTTCCTGGGTCTCGAAGGCGACGTCGACGGCATGGTCCACCTGTCGGATCTCGACTGGAAGCTGCCGGGCGAGCAGGTCATCGACAACTACAAGAAGAGCGACGTGGTCAAGGCCGTGGTGCTCGACGTCGATGTGGAGAAGGAGCGGATCTCGCTCGGCATCAAGCAGCTCGAAGGCGATCCCTTCGCCGAGCCGGGCGATGTCAAGAAGGGCGCGGTCGTCACCTGCGAAGTGCTCGACGTCAAGGACGGCGGCATCGACGTCAAGATCGTCGGTACCGAGTTCTCGACCTTCATCAAGCGCTCCGAGCTGGCGCGCGATCGCAACGACCAGCGCACCGAACGCTTCGCCGTCGGGGAGAAGGTCGATGCCCGCGTGATCCAGTTCGACAAGAAGGCCCGCAAGGTGCAGGTCTCGATCAAGGCGCTGGAAGTCGCGGAAGAGAAGGAAGCCATCGCGCAGTACGGCTCGTCCGATTCGGGCGCGACGCTGGGCGACATTCTCGGTACCGCGCTCAAGAACCGCGACGCGAAGTAAGCGTTCGGTCTGGCGTCAAGCATTCAAAGCCCCGGCTCAGGCCGGGGCTTTTTTTATGGGCCGCTGCTTGCCGCGACGACGCGCGACCCGCCCGCGCCATGGCTGGCATTCGGCCGCCTGGTGGCGAGCCTTGCATTCTTCATCTTGCGCCGCAATTGATGTAATCAGATAACGAGATAGTCAGGCTGCGGATGCAAAACGCGCCGAGATTCCAGGAGCTCTCCATGTCGCTTGATTCGGACGTGATCGTCGATCGCCGCAGGCTGCGCCGCAAGCTGACGTTCTGGCGGGTCGTTGCCGTGCTGATTGCCATCGCGGCGCTCTCCGCCCTCGGTCTTGCCATGTCACCGCGCGGTCGCACCGTGCTGTCGACCTCCGGCTCGATCGCGCGCGTCAACATCGAGGGGCTGATCCGCAGCGACCAGGAGCGCGTCGAGGCGTTGGAGCGGCTCGAGAACTCGTCGGCCGAGGCCGTGATCGTCCACATCAACTCCCCGGGCGGCACCACCGCCGGCTCCGAGCAGCTCTATGATTCATTGGTGCGGTTGAAGGCGAAGAAGCCGCTCGTCGTCGTCGTCGAAGGTCTGGCCGCGTCCGGCGGCTACATCGGCGCGATCGCGTCCGACCACATCGTCGCCCAGCAGAGCTCGCTGGTCGGCTCGATCGGCGTGCTGTTCCAATACCCGAATGTCAGCGAGCTGTTGAAGACCATCGGCGTCAAGGTCGAGGAGGTGAAATCATCACCGCTCAAGGCCGCGCCGAACGGCTTCGAGCCGACGAGCCCGGAGGCGCGCGCGGCGCTCGACGCGCTGGTCAAGGATTCCTACGCCTGGTTTCGTGGACTGGTGAAGGATCGCCGTGGCATGGATGATGCGTTGTTGGAGAAGGTGGCCGATGGCCGCGTCTTCACCGGACGGCAGGGGATCGAGTTGAAGCTGATCGATGAGCTCGGCGACGAGAAGACGGCGGTGGCGTGGCTCGTGGCCAACAAAAACGTCAAGAAGGACCTGCCGGTGCGCGACTACAAACTCGCGCCGCGCTTCGGCGACCTCACCTTCCTGCGCACGGCGACCTCGATGGCGCTCGACGCCGTCGGCCTCTCGGGGATCGCGCGCCAGATCGAACGCACCGGCGTCGTCCAGGCGGTTGATCGCATCGGGCTCGATGGCATGCTGGCCCTCTGGCAGCCCGCGGCTGGGAATTGAAACTCGCCAAGACCATCGTCACGACGATCTTCCCGTTCTGCGTGTGTCGTGACGAGACCTGGCATCGGGTCTCGCAGCCCGATTCACGACGCCAATGAATGATTTAGCGTCTTGACAATCCAGCATATTTTCACGGAAATGGGATCCGTCTCCCCGGGTACATTTTCTCGATGATCAAATCCGAGCTTGTTCAGCGTATCGCCGAGCACAACCCGCATCTCTACCAGCGGGATGTCGAGAACATCGTCAATGCGATCCTCGACGAAATCGTAGCCGCGCTCGCGCGCGGCGATCGCGTCGAACTACGCGGTTTTGGTGCTTTCTCCGTGAAGCATCGGCCCGCCCGTGCCGGGCGCAACCCGCGGACCGGCGCTCATGTCCCGGTGGACCAGAAGTGCGTCCCGTTCTTCAAGACGGGTAAGGAAATGCGCGAGCGGCTGAACCGGGACCATCCCGATGGCGCCGGCGACTCCACGGAATAGTCGTCCTGGGGCATCTCGCGCCGGCGTGCGTCTCGGTTGCGCCTGAGATCGAAGCGGCCCGATCAAACTGATACGAGCGAGCGCATGCGAAAATTCCTCACCGTCGTGATCGTCATTCCGCTCCTGGTGCTGCTGGTCGTTTTCGCGGTCGCCAATCGGCATTTTGTTACCGTATCATTTGATCCCTTCAATGCGGTCGATCCGGCGCTCGCCGTGTCGATGCCGCTGTTCGCGTTGATCATCGCGGTGGCGATCCTGGGTGTGATCGTGGGAGGCTGCGCCACCTGGCTCGGTCAGCGGCGATGGCGGAGGGCGGCCCGCCGGCACCTGGCGGATGCCGAAGCCGCTCGTGCGCAAGTGGCGGAGCTGAGCGCCTCCCTCCGCGCGAACCAGGGGGCGGCACAATCCCTGGTTCCTGCGGCCCGGCTTTTCGGCCCTTATGGGCGAGACAAGCAGGGCGCCGCGTTGTAGAAGGCGCGCAAGCCTCACGGCCCTTCGGAAGCCGTCGGGCTCTGGTGATCCTTTCCGTCCGGACGTGCGTTTCTACTGATGTCCCTGCTCGTCAAAATCTGCGGCCTGACCACGCCCGACACCCTCGGTGCGGCGCTCGATGCGGGCGCCGACATGGTGGGCTTCGTGTTCTTCCCGCCGTCGCCGCGCCATGTCGGCCTTGCAGCTGCGCGTGAGCTGGGCCGTCAGGCCAAGGGCCGCGCGCTCAAGGTCGCGCTCACCGTGGATGCCGACGACGCGACGTTCGAAAACACCGTCGAAACCCTGCGCCCGGATCTCCTGCAACTGCATGGCCGCGAAAGCGTCGCGCGTATCCGCGATCTCAAGCAGCGCTTCGGCCTGCCCGTCATGAAGGCTTTTCCGGTCGAGACGGCCGCAGACCTCGCGCCGCTCGCAGGCTATGCCGACGTGTGCGACCGCATCCTGTTCGATGCGCGGGCGCCGAAAGACGCGACCCGCCCTGGAGGCCTCGGCGCGACCTTCGACTGGCATCTGCTTCAGGGCCTGGAGCTCGATCGTCCGTTCATGGTCTCGGGGGGCCTGAGCGCGGACAACGTCGCTGAGGCCGTGCGGATCACCCGCGCCGGCGGCATCGACGTGTCATCCGGCGTCGAGCGGGCACCGGGTGTGAAGGATGGCGACATGATCCGGGATTTCATTCGCGCGGCGCGGGCCGCTGAAGAGTTGAGCGTTCAATGACGACAGCACGTCCCAATTCCTTCCGCAGCGGTCCGGATGACCGCGGTCATTTCGGCATCTTCGGCGGCCGCTTCGTCGCCGAGACGCTGATGCCCCTGATCCTCGATCTGGAAAAGGCCTATGCCGAGGCCAAGGCCGATCCGGCGTTCCACGCCGAGATGACCGGCTACCTCAAGCATTATGTCGGCCGGCCATCGCCGCTCTATTATGCGGAGCGCCTGACCGAGCATCTCGGCGGCGCCAAGATCTACTTCAAGCGCGAGGAGCTCAATCACACCGGCTCCCACAAGGTCAACAACGTGCTCGGCCAGATCATGGTCGCGCGGCGCATGGGCAAGAAGCGCATCATCGCCGAGACCGGCGCGGGCCAGCATGGCGTCGCCACCGCCACCCTATGCGCGCGGTTCGGGCTCGACTGCGTGGTCTATATGGGCGCGGTCGACGTCGAGCGGCAGCAGCCGAACGTGATCCGCATGGAGATGCTCGGCGCTAGGGTGGTGCCGGTGCAGTCCGGCGCCAAGACGCTGAAAGATGCGATGAACGAGGCGCTGCGTGACTGGGTCACCAACGTCCACGACACGTTCTACTGCATCGGAACCGTCGCCGG
>JBARNF010000674.1:0-3008 GCA_049802835.1 Bradyrhizobium sp. | reverse complement strand
GGCCCCCACAACGTTGGTCCGAGATTGGGGCACCCCCACCCCCGACCCCTCCCCGCAAGGGGGAGGGGAGCAGACTGCCGTTGCCGCGCGTGCTGTGATCTCACAACCATCGCCCCCTACTCGCTATTCGCCACACTCACCCCTTCACCAGCGCGCGATAATCGAGCCGGCGGTGGAACCAGTACTGATAGCCGGAGATGTTCTTCTGCATCGCGACGTTGACGAACGGCTGGTACAGCGGGATGCGCGGCACGTCGGTGAAGGCGAGATCGACAAAGCCCTTCACGTCGGCATCATATGTCGCCTTGTCGCCGATCGCGGCGGCATCGCGCGCGCCGTCGATCAGCTTGTCCATTGCGGGCGACTTGTAGCTCATCGTGTTGAACACGGAATTGTTGCCGTGATAGCACCAGTAGAAGAAGTACTCGGGGTAATCGAGCCAGCCCGAGAACACGTTGGTGTAGAGCGGCATCTCCTTCTTGTTCAGCTCGGTGCGCCAGTTGGCGCCGGGCACCTTGTTGATCGTGGTCTTGATGCCGAGCTGGGCCAGGCTCTCCTGCACCAGGATGCACAAGGGCTCGTTGACCTGCGCGAAATTGAGATCGAACGAGATCGTGGTCTCGAAGCCGCTGGCATAGCCGGCTTCCGCCAGCAGCGCCTTCGCCTTCTCCATGTCGGTGGCGTATTTGGTCGGCTGCGGCCAAGCGACGTCGGTCGCCTTGTCGGCCGCCGCGCCGAACATCGGATTGCCGAGGCCGAACAGCACCGCGTCCATGATCTTCTGATACGGCATCGCATAGGCCATCGCCTGCCGCACCTTCGGATTGTCGAACGGCGGCTTGGTGACGTTCATGCCGATGTACTGGATGCCGTTGGAGAACGGCAGCGACACCACGTTGAGCTTGCCGCTCGCCTTCATCTCCTGGAAATCCTTGAACGGCAGCTCATAGGAGATATCGGCGTCGCCGCGCTCCAGCAGCGCCCGGCGGTTGCCGGCCTGCGGCACCATGCGCCAGATGATGCGCTTGATCTTCGGCAGTGGGCCGCACACCCAGTCGTCGTTGCGCTCCATGATGACTTCGGTGCCGGCGGTCCATTTCGTCACCTTGTAGGCGCCGGAGCCCGCGGTCTGCTGCTTGGTGAATTCGAGGCCCCACGGATCCTTGTCGGTGGCGTTCTTCTTGACCAGTTCGGAGTTGACGATGCAGGGCACGATGACGGCGAGATCGGGGATCGTCAGCCGGTCCTTCTTCAGGAAGTCGACGCGTACGGTGTGGTCGTCGACGATGGCGAACTGCTCGGGTTTGGTCAGCGAGCCCGCGCTCATCTGGAAGGTTGGGAAGCCGCCGACGCTGACGGCGCGGTCGAGCGACCATTTGACGTCCTTGGCCGTGACCGGCGTGCCGTCGTGGAATTTGGCGTTCTTGCGCAGCTTGAACGTCGCCGACATGTCACTGATGGTCATGTCCTCGGCGAGCTCGGGCTTGAACTTGTCGCGGTCGTAATAGGGCACGCCGCCGGGGCCGCTCTTCATCTCGTGGCCGATCAGCCGGTCGTAGCAATTCCACGAGACCTCGTAGCCGGGCACATTGGTGCCGATGCCGTGGATGTCGAGATTGTTGGGGCCGCCCTCGGAGACGATCAGAAGCGTTTCGGACCGGGCATCAGCCTTGGCGGCAGAGATGATCGCCGGTGCCGTTGGCAGCGCGGCGCCTGCAGCCAGACCGGACACGGATTTCAGGAAATCGCGACGCTTCATCAAATGCTCCCACGGACCACGATCGGTGCGAGCATTGATCGCAAGCTTTGTGCCAAGCGCAGGCCTCAACCAAGTCATTGAAATCTAATGAAGGCCCCCTCGATGACGGTGCGACCGGCAAGACGATTGCATACAAATCCGCAGATTTGCTCGATTTACGAGCACACACCGGAGCCTGCGACGGATTTACGCAGCTCGATGTCGGCGCAAGCGGCGGGCGCCCCCGCGCAGATGTCGCAGCTCAATCAATCCGGCCAGATCAGCGCCTGCAGCTCATCGAAGTCACGGACTTTGCTTGGCCAATCCGGAATGCAGATGTGGCGGATGGGATCGCTGGCCTGATGCAGCATCATCAAGGCGAGCAGCCGTCGCTTCAGTTGCCAGTTGATGTCAGCCGGAGCAAATCCGTAGCCCTCGAACAGGGCGCGCACGCGTCCGGGATGGCCGGCGGCCATGAAGGCGCTCGGTCCGAGCAGGTCGTATTCGCCGAAGCCGGCCATGACGTCGCCGAAGTCGAACAGGCCGCTCACCCGCCAGGCGCCGCCCTCACGTTCGACCAGAAAATTCTCCGGGATGTATTCGCCGGTCAGAATGACGGGCTGCGGATTCGGAGGCAGCAGGGCAGTCGCCTCCTGCAGCAGATCGTCCAGGCCGGCCAGCAGCGTCTGCGGCAGTAGAAGTCGCCGATGGCGCGCATGGCACCCAGCCATCTGCGACTGCAGGAAATCGGACCAGCGCGGACCGAGCGCGAGCAGCTCGCCGGGCGGGACCCGCTGCACGCTGCCGATCACACGGCCGACCTGCCGGAGCAGGTGCTGCCTGTCCGGCTCGGGCAGTTGCGGCCAGACATCGGATGCAGGAATGCCGTCGAGCCGGGTCATGATCAGATAGAACCAGCCGTCCCGCTCACCCTCGTGCAGCAGCTCGGGCGTTGCGACCTCAGCGAGGCGCCGGGCGAGCACGCGCAACGTCGCCCGCTCGGACAGGAACTTGCCGCGATGGAACGGCGGGAAGACTTTCAGGATCAGACCGTCGTTCAGCGATGCGACCAGATTGGTGCCGGCGGCGAACGGCACGAGCCGCGCATCGCCATAGCCGTGAGCAAGGACGATGTCGCGCGCTGCAGGCAGCCAGCGCGTCTCATCTGCGCGAAGACGCTGCAGCTGCGCGCCATCGGCGACCGGCGGCAGCGCCGTCATCAGCGGTCCGGGCTCGCGCGCTCGAACTGGCGCAGCAGCCGGTTGCCGCG
>JBARNF010000673.1:0-7015 GCA_049802835.1 Bradyrhizobium sp. | reverse complement strand
GCAGCCTTCCTGTGCTCGACCAGCATGGCGGCAAGCTTTTTCTGCAGTGGTGATGTCACCGATTTCGGCATCCCGGCCTCACAAGGGGGCCAGAGACATAAAACGACTTTTCAGATACCGATAAATTCGGTATTCTACGGGATCGACCCTATTTCCTTTCCGGCGTTCTCAGTGGGAGTGCAGATCTTTACCTCGCAGCATGGCTGGAGCGCCTCCTCTGACGCGCACCATGCCGGGAACAATGCAACTTCCTGGAATCAGTATCGAGAGCAAATGGGCAACGTACCGTCGGGGCAGGTGATGAATTCAACGACCTCTCTGAGAGCGAAGGAATTGAATCTTGGTAATGAGGTTTCAGCGGATCAACCGAACCCAGCTGAACAGCTCGAGCCCGATTTCGCCCTTATCCAGTTGGACACGATCTTTGTCACGCTGCTGTCGGAGATTTCCGCGCTAGAGTCCCAGCGCGTTGACGATCGGGAGTCCCGAGACGCGGAGCACGTCCCCTCGGACGAGGCCAGACAATCGCAGAAAGTCGAAGCGATCCTGGCTCGCTTAGCGCCCATTGAGCGGGCAATCATGGCTGCACCGGCGAAGACGATCGTAGGTCTAGGCATAAAGGCCCGCCACGCAGCCTACGTAGTGTCGGAGCATTGGGACGTGCCTATCGAGCACATGCAATGGGATGCCCGAGCCGTTCGACTCCTGATCGATGCGATCTGCAATGTTGCCGGGGTGCGGCTGCCATTTTCTCACGAAGCATAGAGTGCCCTTAGCGGCCTGCGAATTCCAACGGCGCGGCCAGTTAGTCGAAAGCGATCCGTAGCCAATCATCTACGTACTTCGTCAACGATCAATCCCATAGGCATGATCTATCTGACGCCGACGAATGCGATCGGGGCGGCTGTAGGCTCCTCAGAGCGTCGCGCGCAACGGCGCCGGCCAGTAGTGCGCCCTGGATCAAGCCGCCAAGGTAAAGAGCCGCCCTGCTAGTCTAGGCCACCTGGCGGCCGCGGGGGCGATGGTTACACAGCTAGACAGGCGATTGTGCAGTTCATGCGCGGATCGGGACGATTTTTTGATCCGCGCTTCCGCTTGACGCACAGAATGTTGCCCAATCGGACATCAACGATCTGCGCTTATCGAATAGATCGCCTCGCCGATAAGCGGCCTCGACCTTGCTGCTGATGGCATGAGCCAGCGCCATCTCGACGACTTCACTCGGATAGTTCGTGCATTCGGCAGCCCAGTCACGGAACGTCGAGCGAAAGCCATGCGCTGTGAGGTCCGAACGGTCCATGCGATCAAGCAGCGCCAACATGGCCATATTGCTGAGCGGTTTGTCGCGCTTTCCCCCTGGAAACACATACGCGCCACCCTGCTCCTTGCGCAGCGTCTCAAAGATGGCGAGCGCCGGTAGTGACAACGGAACGCGGTGCTCCTTTGAGGCCTTCATGCGTCCGGCCGGCACCGTCCAGACCGTGTCCTTGATTTCTTCCGACCGCGCACCGATCACCTCGCCAGTGCGCGCGGCAGTAAGGATCAGGAACTCGAGCGCGCGTGCCGCGACACCTTCTTGCGCCCGCAGGGCGGTCATGAATGCGGGTAGCTCATCATAGGGCAAGGCGGCGTGGTGCTTGACCTTGCGCACCTTGGCACGCGCGGGCAGCAGCTTGTCGAGATGGCCTCGCCATCGCGCTGGGTTCTCACCCTGGCGAAAGCCCCGCGCGGTCGCCCAATCGAGCACCGCTTCAATTCGACCACGCAGCCGCGAGGCCGTTTCCGGCTTCTTCGACCACAACGGCTCGATGATTTTCATCACCAGCGCGGTGTCGATGCCGTGGACCGAGAGCGAACCGATCACCGGCTCGGCATACGTCCTAAGCGTCGAGCTCCATTGCGCGGCGTGCTTGGCGTTGCGCCAGCCGGCGCTGTGAGCCGCGAGATACTGCTTGGTGCACTCCTTGAAGGTCAGCGCGGCGGCAGCCTCCAGGGCAGCCTGGGCGCGGTGTGCTCGGCGCGCCTCGATCGGATCGATGCCTTCGTACACCTGCCGTCGATACTCGGCCGCCTTTGCCCGCGCTTCGGCCAGCCCAAAAATCGAGAAGGAACCGAGGCCCATTTCGCGGGAGCGGCCGCGAAGGGTGAAGCGGAAGATCCAGGATTTGGCAGAGGTGTTTTCGCCGTCGCCTGTCACCTGCAGATAAAGGCCAGCCCCATCGGCGTACATGCCGGGCTTCTTGACCTTCGCCACCTTCAGTGCCGTCAGGCGGCCGACCAAATGCGCCATCTCTGCCTCGCAGTCTACCCACGATGCTACCCACGTCCTGCACGCGTTTTCTTACGTTCTGGGGCGAACCCGCGCGGACGCCAGGAGGCATCAAACGCTAAAATTACGGCTATTTTTCAGGAGGTTGGCGGACGGCAGCGAACAGATGCGAACGCTGGGTTGGCGGAGAGGGAGGGATTCGAACCCCCGATAGGCTTGCACCTATGCCGCATTTCGAGTGCGGTGCATTCAACCACTCTGCCACCTCTCCGGGCGCAAATCAGGAGCGGTGCCCCCGTGGTTGGGCGCCGTTCTAGGGCACGGCGGTGGGAGTGACAAGGCAGCCGGCCGAATTTTTCCCGCTCAGCCGGGGCGATGCGGTCCGCTGGGGGAAGCGGACCGCGCGCGGCGGTTCGACGACGGGACCGCCGAACCGCCGCTCTTCCGAGACCCAGATTGACGCGGGCCTCTCGAAGAGCTCGAAACGTCGCGGCGCTCGTCAGCGGAACAGGTCGAAATGGTAGTTCAAGCCGACCCGCACCGCGTGGATCTTGGCCGCTCGCCAGTCCGGCAGTTTGTCGTGCTTGAGGTCGGTGTAGAGATATTCGAGCTTGGCCGACCATTTCGGCTGGAACGCCCATTCGGCGCCGCCGCCCGCGGTCCAGCCCATCTTCATCTTGTGGATCGGTCCGTCCTTCAATTCGCCGGCCGCGAGGCCCGCCGTGCCGTACAGCCACAGGCGCTGGTCGAGCACCGCAATGCCGGCCCGCGCGCGGCCGGAGGTCAGCCAGGGCACGCTGATGGCCGGATTGACGAGGTCGCCCTTGCGCGACAGGCCGGCGAATTCGATGTCGTTCTCGATGCCGACCACGAACATCGGCGAGACTTGGTAGTTGTAACCGGCCTGCAGGCCGCCGATCACGCCGGACAGCTTGCCGCCGTTGGCGCCGGCGGCGTTCGTGAACGCATCCTTGCCGGTGAAGGTGCCGCCGACATTGGCGCCGGCATAGAAGCCGGTCCAGGAAAACGGTGCCGGCGCGGCGGCATAGGACGGCGCCTTGTAGGCGGTCGCCGGGAGGTCCGCCGCCTGCGCCTCGCGGCAGGCCAGCGCCGCTGCCGCGAGGGCCAGCAGATATCGCGCGCGTCTGATCGTCATGTCCTCACACTCCGTTCGGCGCGAGATCGCGCCGTCAAAATCCCACCCCAATTGGGTTGTTGATTTATAAAGCCGACCAGACGGTTTGTAAATAATGAGAAGCGCGGGTTGGGCCGAGTCCTGGGCCAGATTGAGCAGGTGCGACGCCGACCGAGGCGCTCAGCAAGCGACGAGAGCGGGCCGGATGAGAAAAAAGGTGGGACCGCCGTACGCTGACACATGCCGGCGGTCCCGTGTCGCTACATCTTGGGGAAACCGACGGAAGAGACGGGGGTCAATCCGGCCGGCCTGAGCGACGGACCGACCCTGCGGCATCAGCGCGTGCACCGCAACGCAAACCGTTTCTTAACCTAACCAGTCAAGGTTACCGGGTTCCGCCTATCCGTTTGGTTGTACGCCGATTTTCTACCTCCGGGATCAAATAGCCGTGGGCAGAGTCGAGCCTGTTGCATTGCAGCATACGGCGCGGCAGGCCGCGCCGCCGGGGGAAACCGATCCGCCAGTTGATGACGCCGGCCGGTGCCAGCGCTAGTCCTTGGCCTTCTTCTTGGCCGCCTTCTTGTCGTCCGCCCGATCGTCCTTGGACTTCTCGTCCTTGTCCTTGCGGCGGTTGGTGAAGCGGGCGTTGCCGAGCCCGGTCCCGATGGTCAGCACGCCCCAGCGCTCAAACTCCTGCATGAACGGCACTTCCGAGAGGCCCTGCACGACGCCGTCATTGTGCATCAGCACCGCGGTGTCGTGGTCGCCGATCATCGGGATCGCCTCGACCAGGCTGACCGGAAAGTTGAACTTGCTGCTCTCCCAATTGCCCGGCAGGTTCTGGGCACCCTTCTCGATCGAGCCGTCCGCGTTGATCACGCCGGGACAGGCAATGCCGATGAAGGGCGCCAGCCGCAGCCCCTCGGCATCGGCCTCCGCGATCAGGCCCTTCAGCATCTTGGCGAGCCGCTTGACGGCGCCCTCGCGGGTCGGCTCGTCATCGGCATGGCGCCACAGCTCGGACTTCCAGACCGATGCCTTGGACAGGTCCGGCGTCTTCTTCCAGCAGGTCTCGACCACGCCGCAGCGGATGTTGGTGCCGCCGATGTCGACCGCGAGGATGCTGTCGTGGGCTTCGAAGATCCAGGACGGCGCCAGATGCAGCGCGCCGATCAGCCCGGCCTCGTCTGGATGATAGCGGATCGGCTCCAGCTCGACGTCAAACCCCTCGTCCTTGAGGATGATCTCGGTGCGGGCGATGGCGAGCTCGCCGAGCCGGGAATCGCGAAAGCCGCCGCCGACCACGATACATTCGGTCTTGGCCCAGGCCTTGGTGCGCAGGAAGCGCCGGGTGACATGGGCGAGCTCCTGGGCGAACTCCTCGATCGCCGAATGCACCACCGCCGAGGCCTCGGTGTCGTCGCCGACCAGGATGGCATCCAGCGTCTTCTTGCTGATGGTCTCGCTGTCCTCGTCGCCGAACGGATCCTTGCCGGATTTGCGTAAGGGTTTGCGCCAGCGCTCCAGGATCTTGCGGAAGGCACCCTTGGAGGCGCGATCACCGAGGAAGCCGTCCTCGTCCTTGAGCTCGATGTTGAAGCTGTCGATCTCGACCGATGGCAGCCGCGCGGCGCCGTGGCGGGCGATGCCCGTGGTGGTCGTGACGTCGTCGACCATATGGTCCCTGCCCTGTTGATTGCGGGCACGGACAACGGGCGAGGGAACCGTTTGGTTGCGTGGGGCTCGCGAATAGCAAGTAGCGAATGGCGAGCAGGGTTCGAAAGATGGACCCGTTGAAAGACGGACCAGCGACCGCGGGGCCCTGTTCGCTACTCCCTATTCGCCATTCGCCTTGACTCGGTGGCCACGGCGGCTATAAGCCCCCGATCGACCGGCGCGGGTTTCTCGCGCCGTTTGCTGTTGCGCGTATCCCTGACGGCCTCGGCCATCGGGCGCGCAGGCCGGCCCCGATCGGGCCGGCCATATGAACCATAACGACTGAACAAGAAGCCGACCCGGGGCCATCAGGCTTCGAGGCCGGGATCGAACACGAAGGATGAGAACGATGTTCGCAGTCATCAAAACCGGCGGCAAGCAATACCGTGTTGTCCCGGATGATGTGCTCGAGATTTGCAGGATCGACGGTGAGCCCGGTACGATCGTGCAGCTGAACGAGGTGCTGGTGGTCGGTGGCGACACGCCGGTGCTGGGCCTGCCCACCGTGGCCGGTGCGTCCGTGGCCGTCGAGGTGCTGGACCACAAGCGCGGCGCCAAGGTGATCGCGTTCAAGAAGCGCCGCCGCAAGAATTCGCGCCGCAAGCGCGGCTACCGCGACGAGCTGACCTTGATCCGCGTCACCGAGATCCTGACCGACAACGCCAAGCCGACCATCGGCCCGCGGCCGAAGAAGGCCAAGGTCGAAGCTCCGGCGGCCGAAGCCGCCGAGTAAGCGTGCCGGCGCGCGCGGCGCGCCGCATCGACCCGGAATTCATCGCGCGGATTTTTGATCCGCGCTCAGCAAATGTGAATGATCCCTTGGCGGAATCGCGCTAAGGATGATCGCAGAGATCGGAGACGAGCGATGGCTCACAAAAAGGCAGGCGGTTCATCCCGCAACGGACGCGACTCCAAGGGCAAGCGTCTCGGCGTCAAGGCGTTCGGCGGCGAGCGCGTGATTCCCGGCAACATCATCGCGCGTCAGCGCGGCACGACCTGGCATCCCGGCCTCAACGTCGGCATGGGCACGGACCACACCATCTTCGCCAAGGTGGAAGGCTTCGTCGAATTCCATGACCGCGCCAATCGCACGTTCATTTCGGTGCGTCCGGTAGCCGCCGAGGCTGCTGAATAACGGTGGAACAACATGCGTCCGCCGGGTCCTGATGAACCGGCGGAGCGCGAGATGGCTCCAAGGGGAGGCGGGACAACCGGCCTCCCCTTTTTATTTATTTTCGCTGATCCCCGGCTGATCCCGAAGCGTCGATGGAGCCCGACATGCTGCAGGACACGACTCCCACCTTGCGCGAGGCGAGACCTTGCGTCCTCGAGACCCCCCGGCTGACATTGCGGCCGCCGGTTCTCGCGGACGTCACCGCCATCGCCCGCCTGGCCGATGATCGGCGCATCGCCGAGAACAACCGCCGCCTGCCGCATCCCTATTCGGAGGTCGACGCCGCCCGCTTCGTGCGCGCGCTGGCGGAACGGCCAAGCGAGACCGCATTCCTGATCGAGCATCTCGACGCGCCGATCGGCATCGTCGGCATCGATCGCCCGGCGCCCGGCCGTTCCGAACTCGGCTACTGGCTCGGCGTCGATCATTGGGGTCGCGGCTTCGCCACCGAGGCGGCGCGGGCCACGATCGACTACTTCTTCGAGGACAGCGAGGACGATGTGCTGCTGGCACATGCGCGGGTCAGCAATCCCGCCTCGCGCAACATTCTCGAGAAGTGCGGTTTCCAATGGACCGGCGTCGAGCTGCACCGCTTCGAGGTGCTGGGCTCGTCGGCCCCGGTCGACGCCCTCCGCCTGACCCGCGGCGTCTGGGCCTCGCTGAAGTCCTGGGCCAATGCGGGACGGCGGCGGTAGGGATAATCACCCTCCCCTGGAGGGGG
>JBARNF010000672.1:0-8078 GCA_049802835.1 Bradyrhizobium sp. | reverse complement strand
GGAGAGAGCCGTCCGTAACTTCACCGAAGAGGAGCAGGTACCTTATGCGGTGGGGCCCCCGGACGATTTCGTGATGGCGAGATTGCCATAGCTCTCAATGGCGATCGGCGGTTGCCGCGCGTTGTGTTGTTTTCCAGGTCAAAGTCAATTCAAAGAGGTGGCACTATGTTGAACAAGCTCGTTCGGTCCGCAGTCCTCCTGGGCGCCTTGGGTGCGTTTTGTCAGCCGTCGAATGCGCAGGACGCAGACTACGCCAAATCCCTGGCCATCAATCTGCAGAACAAGGACATCGTATTCAACGCCGCGGTGAAACACCCGGAGGATCAGGCCAAGGCGGGCCCGGTCTCGGTGCCGCTGCTTGGCGAAGGCTACGCCAGTATCAGATACGTGGTCGGCAATCCCAAGGACCGCGACAACATGGCGGCGTGGATCGATTTCCTTGCCCGGGTCCTTCCACCCAAATACGGCAACACGAGTGGAACTTACACCATAACGATCACGGTGACGGATCAAAGCGGACAGACTGCGTTGGCCAAGGAGCCCATTATTTCGTTTCAATGGGACGTGCAGAGGAAACTGATTTTCCTCGAACAGACGGTCAGTGACATTCAGAAGTCGAGCTGGCGAGGAACACTCGTAAAAGATCTGCCGATTCGCGAAGCCGCCAACGAGGTCAGAATCGGACTCGAAGTGTACATCCTGCAAGACCGCTCTCTCGATTTTAATCTCGTCAAGCAGATCGCGCAGAGCGCAAGCTCGGGGGCTGGTTTTCTTCCCCATGCATTGTTGCCTGCGGCGGCAGTCCCGGTGATCGACACACTGGGAAATCTCGTCAACAGCGTTTATCAGCAGGATAAAAAGAAAACGCTCGTTAGCCAGTCATCTGAGCCGCTCACCCAAAGCAAGCAACCCATAACTTACCCGATAACGTTTCAAAATCCGCAGGACGGCAACACCTACGAACTGCCTGTTGAGATAACGATCGACACGCGTCAGTCACGCCTTGTCAATACACCGCTCGTCGACAGCAAATTCAATCCGTCGTCCCTCAGCTTGACCATGTTCTCGAATACCTCGCTTCCAGTCGTCGGAAAAGCTGTGAGTATCGTTGAGCTTATCTCAACGTCCTCAGATCCTGCCGTGAAGTCGACGCGCGCGTTGCTGGACGCGCTGATATCCGGGCAGAGCTATGGGTTGGACCAAGGCAATAAGAAAGAGAGTAACGTTGGTCCGCTCTGCAGCAATCTATACGATGCTTTGAACAGATATCTGTCGCCGTACGATGCTCGCGCCATGTTCTGGGCGTTTCTTGCGAAGTACAAGGATCAAATGCGAGCCGGTGACTGCCTCGGACAGCTCAAGTCGGAGTTGGAGGTCGTTGGACTTGGTCTCAATTGAATGATTGTAGACGCCTCGTCGCAGTCAAAGTCATCGTCGCGTGTCCTGCCTGTGGGGCAATGGACACGGGATTCGGCCTGTTTGAGACGGCCGGAAGCAGCGGGAAGATCACGGGGCATGTAATGAACTGTGAGACGATGGGAATCTCCTGGACGGTCTGAACCGAAGGTGAGTCTGAAGGTGAATCTTGGGAGTCTTTGAACGTTGAGGCCGGTGCATTTGGGACTTATTCGTGGAGGTTGAGGTGTCAAAGTTGAAATTATTGACCCTGAGTCTGCTGCTCAGAATGCTCACTTGCGGAGTTGCTCAGGAGGCGAGAGCGGAGATTGTGGTTGAGCTGAAGAATCCAGGCGAACTCGATGAACAAGCGCAAACAGCCAAGTCTGAGGTGTCGCCGAAGCCGAGTGATGTCAGTTTTCAGTTTCGTCTGCCGCTCGAAAAGCTTTCCACGATCGTCAATCAATTCAAATTCACGATCCCCGCCGGAGGGGATTCGGTAACATCGGTCCAGGTGTCAGTATCGAGTTCTGGCGTGGACGGGTACCCGCTGCGCCTGGTCATTCCCTTGAAGCTTCACGCTGCCGGTACGACCTTGGATGGTGCTGCGTCGCTGAATTTTGGGATAGGTATTGCAGCCAATGGTTGTCCACTGAAGCTTCAATCGCCGTCGGTCGACTTTCCCAATGGTGGGATTGTTGGATTTTTTGTCTCTCAGAAGGTGGCGAGCGAAATCGAGGCTCTGCTTTCATGTGATCGGATCAAGGAACGGCTCGCAACGGCCTGGAAAGCAGTCGAGCTGCCGATCGCAATCGGATCCAATGCGATTTATGTCAATGTTGGTCCCCAGATGGTCGCAATAAGCGACCTCAGCGTGGATCATCAAAAAAAAGAGGTGATCTTCGGCGGAAGATTATCAGCAATCGTTACATTGACGTCTCATGTCGGGCAGGGGCCTCAGGTGCCGCCGTTGAACCTCTCGCATGTTGATTCGACTGTCGGCTCGGGCCCGCCCGGTTTCGGAGAGTTTACCAGCAACGCGTCTCTATTCTTGGTTCCAGATCTAGGCAAGAAGTAGAATATGCGTAAGCCGGATGCCGAGCTGAAAGCCGGAGAGGGATGGCAGCCGCACCTACGAGCGCCCTGCTTTTGGACAGTCGATACAGTCTCGAGACTTTCACACGCGTAACGTGTCTACTTTCCCAATCGATGACAGGAATAGATTGACCCTAGGACGATGTGGGACCAGCGGCCAAAGTTAATGTAATGATGGCTGCAAATCCGTGTCCGTGCTTAGCCATTATTACCATACGAGCCACCTAGCTGATAGCCGAGTTCAGGACGGGTGCCGCGGGCGACGCCCCCCTCGTGCCAGTTCGGACAAATCGGAAAAGCTATTACGGTTCAACAGCAATTTGACGTGCCTTTTGTCCGAATGGGCCCTGAAAACATTCAGGCACCGAAACCCTTCCAAGCTGGCGCTCCCGCACGGTGGCGGGCGGGGCGTCAATCGGTGATATCACTATAGGCCGCAAGCGGGCGATGGCTGACCGCTGCAGGATCGTCTCGGTGGCGCTTTCCAAATACGCGCTCACGCGCGGCTCGTTTTCGAACTGGAGACTATCGGAACATGTCCGTTAGTCAGGCAGACAAAAAATGGCGGGCCAGCGATCGCACGGCGCGATCAGCCCTTCTCGGACATCAAGGGATGATACCCGCATGCATGATTCGCTTGTGGATCAGCTCGCTCCTGTGCGTCGGCTCCGCCTTTTCCGAGAAAGCCTCCGCTAGCTCCTGTCGGCGGGTGTGAGTCTCGGTGCCGAAGCCGACCAGGTAAGGGTCGACCAAGTCGTCGACGGGCGCCGGCGTGAGTGGCGTGTCCGACTTCGCGAGAGAGAGTAGGGCCTCAAGCGTCTCCTCAAACGTTGGTGCCGCCATGGATCAGCTCCGCTCTCTTGTTGGTCCGGACGGAAATTTGGGTCGAGAAAAAAGCTCGGTAGGAATACTAGCAATCCAGGTTGTCGCTTACCTTCTCAGCAGTTGCGCTGGTGGTTGCTTTTCTAATCTACGTCAAGAAGTAGTGCCCTTGCTTTGCGGTCGCGGGCGAGTGTCCAGGCATCGAAGGCTTCGGCATCATAGCCCCTCTAAATGAGCGGGTACTTTACTGCCATTTTCCGAAACTCGACTGATGGTCGCAACGATCCTCTCGCGCCTTCCTGGTATAATCAAGGGCTTTGCTACGCTATCTGGCCGGGATTGGCCGGTTTGGCTCTCTCCGAACTCCCGATTGGTGCGTGTCCGTTTTGCCAAGAGCGCGATCGCCTGCTATCAGTAGTTGTGCGTGTGCCTGAGACGGAGGGGCCTCTTGGCGGGCTGACATGAAAATCGCGGACGAACTGGAAAGCGATCTTGATGGCAAGATCTCAGAAGAGAGCAAGCTGAAGATCACAATTCTATTGGCCGAGTACAACACGCTCCGATCGGAAGCGATTGCTCGGGGCGGTCACTTCTATCAAACGATCGCGATTGGAGGGACAGCGTTATCGCTTATCGTCAGCGCTTCAGCCAGCTGGTTGACCAATGCGGAGAAAATGAGTCACGTCTATTCTCAGGTCTCGATAGCGCTCATTGTCACTGCCGTTGCCATAGCTGGCGTTGTGCTAGGTGTTTTGTTGTGGTTGATCCAAAGAGATCTGAAGAAGTGTGCTGAGCGAATACAGGAGCTTGAGATTGACGTGAATGAGCGTGCAGGAGAAGATTTGCTTATTTGGGAAAATCTCTGGGGAGGATCAGAAACGGGGTACTGGGGATCTGCTCGGCCGCTTCGCCGTGGAAAGTTAAGTGCGAGCACCCGCCCCGAGCGAAGCAAGCGTGGCAGGTACATTACTTAGCCTTTGGGGAGTTGCCTCGCTGCTCGCAGCCGCGTTCCTTGCGTACGTTTTTCGGGCGCACGTGGCGGCCCGGACTTCGCGCTCCTCAGCGGAGAAATGCCGCTTGTGAGAAATGCGCTGGAGCATGTTGATCGATGGCAGTGGCGTCGTGTCGTGGTCAATGTACCTGCATCAGATGATGCATTCGACCTTCATGGCGTTACAGGCCCCGGGTATTTTGCCGACGTTACCGATGCCAGCTTCTTCGGTGAAAACGGTGTATCCGTGCACCTTGGCCAGAGCAATCAACGGGTCGGCCTGAAATTTCTTTGCCTGCCGAGACCAAGCCCGTGTACTCCATTACGCGAAGAGACGGCCGGTCCTTCGATCGAAGGAAGGCACAGCTTACGCAAAACGGGCCGCCGCCACTATAATCAGCCCCATCGCGAGGTCTTTCACTAGAAACATCATGAGCGTCGATGACAAATCGAGCGCAGCCTGAAATTGCACCGGATACTCCGCTGCGCCTTGCCGATGCCGTGAAAATCGCATTTCCTATGGGCGGGATGACGGTCTCAGGCCTGCGCAAGGAAATCCGCCGAAAAAGGCTCACCGTCGAGGTTATGGCCGGGAAGCAGTTCACGACGCTGGCCGCAATCGAGGAGATGCGACGGTTATGCCGCGTACAAGCAAGGGACCTCGACTCTGGAAGCGGCCAGCCCGCCGCAAGAGCGGGAGGATCGTTGCCGCCTCCGTCTGGATCATCAAAGACGGTGGCAAGCATATCGCCACGGGATGCCTTGCGGAACCGTCTGGAAAACGACCGCCGGCGAAAGCCGAGCATGCCTTAGCAGCGTATATTGCCGACAAGTACCAGCCGCCGAGGAAGACGCGCGACGTAGACGTGATCGACATCGCCGATGTGTTGTCGATCTATCGTCAGGACAGCCGCGATCGGCAAGCGTCACCCAAGAAGTTCGATGGACGAATCGAACGGCTGAACGACTTCTTCGGCGGCAAAATGCTGGGAGAGATCAACTCCGCGCTTTGCGCCGCTTATGTCAAGGCGCGCGGCAATTCCGGCGGCGCGCGGCGTGATCTTGAGGATTTGCGGGCGGCGATCGGGCATCATGCCCGTGAGAACCTGCACCATGCCGTGATCCATGTGACGCTGCCTGAGAAGGGGGCCCGCGCGAGCGCTGGCTGACCCGCGAAGAAGCTGCGCGCCTGATCTGGACCTGCTGGCGCGCCCGTGAGACACAGACCGTCCATCGCGGCCCTTTGAAGGGACAGAAGGTCGCGACGGATAAGCGGCCGCTGCGCCATATCGCCCGGTTCCTGTTGATAGGCATGTACACAGGTACGCGCGCTGGGGCCATCGCGTCGGCTTCGCCTGAGCGTGACGAAGGCCGGTCGTTCGTCGATCTCGACCGGGGCATCTTCTATCGCCTCGCCGAGGGCAAGCGGGCGACCAACAAGCGGCAGCCTCCGGTACCGATACCCGAACGGCTTTTGGCGCACATGCGGCGCTGGGCGCGTTGCGGCATCGTGCGTTCGCACTTCGTCGAATGGAACGGCCAGCCGCTCAAATCCGTCAAGACCGGATTCGCGACCGCGGTGCGGCTGTCAGGGCTGTCGCTGAAGGAGGGGAATATCTCGCCGCACACGCTGCGCCACACGGCGGCGACGTGGCTTATGCAGCGGCGCGCCGATCCCTGGCAGGCCTCAGGCTTTCTCGGCATGTCGGTCAAGGTGCTGCTTGACACCTACGGCCATCATCATCCGGACTACATGCGCGAGGCCGCAGCCGCGATTACGTCAAAGGATCGCAAGCAGAACGTATCGGTGGTCGAAACGGTGGTTGACCTCGAGAAGCACTTGGCCCGCAAGCCGTAAACTATTGGGGTTGCTGGTGGGCCCGGCAGGACTCGAACCTGCAACCAGACCGTTATGAGCGGCCGGCTCTAACCATTGAGCTACAGGCCCCGCCGCGCGAGGGGACTCGTGCGGCGGCGGGCAGGGACGAGCCTGTCCGGCGCGGCGAACAAGACCCGGCGACGGTGCGGGCTCCGTTTACAGCCTGGGCGGCGATCCGGCAATGCCGCTGCCGGATCGTTCCGTGCTGCGGCGATCGCCGCCGCTCCAGCCCGGGCCGCTGGCGGCGCTAATCGACCGAGACTCCGGCGAATTCCACCACCTTGCGCCATTTCTCGGTCTCGTCGGCGACGAGCTTGCCGAACTCGGCGGGGGTCATCGCGCGCGGGATGCCGCCGGTCTCGGTGAGCCGGGCGACCAGCTTGGGGTCCTTCAGGGCCTCGCCGACCGCCTTGTTGAGGAGGTCGACGATATCAGGCGGCGTCCCCTTCGGCGCCGAGATGCCGTAGAAGCCGACCGATTCGTAGCCCGGCAGGGTGTCGGCAATGGCGGGCACCTCCGGCACCGTCGGCCAGCGCTGCGGCGAGGTGACGCCGAGCGCGCGCACGCTGCCGCCGCGCGACTGCTCCAGCGCCGTCGGCAGGTTGTCGAAGATCAGCTGCACCTTGTTGGAGATGATGTCGGGGAAGGCCACCGCCGAGCCGCGATACGGCACGTGCAGCATGTCGCATTTGGTCATCGCCTTGAACAGCTCGGCCGCCATGTGCACCGAGGTGCCGTTGCCCGAGGAAGCAAAGGCGATCTTGCCCGGATTGGCGAGGCAGTAGTCGATGAACTCCTTCACCGTCTTGGCCGGAACATCGTTGCTGACCACCAGCATGTTGGTGAGCTGCATGATGCTCGCGACCGGCACGGTGTCGCGGATGAAGTCGTAGGGCAGCTTCTTGTACAGCGAGGTGCTGATCGCGTTGTTCGGCGCGACGAACAGCAGCGTATAGCCGTCCGGCGGCGAGTTGATCATGGCGGCGGCCGCGATGTTGCCGCCCGATCCGGTGCGGTTCTCGACCACGACCTGCTGACCGAGGCGGTCGGACAGCCATTGCGCCATGATCCGGGCGACGATGTCGACCGGGCCGCCCGGGGAGAAGCCGATCAGCCAGCGGATCGGATGGTCCGGATAGGCCGCCGCGGCTGGCTGTATCACCAGGCAGGCCGCGGCCACGACGCCGGCCAGGAATCCACGCGCCCACTTCATCAGGTCCTCCCGAAACTCTTGTCGTTGTCTTTGGCGACATGCTTCCATAGATCTGCACGCTTGCATACAAGCTCGTGTCGGAAGCACAGACACGAAAGGGCGGGCCGATGAGGTCGTTGCGGATGCTGGGCGTTGCCATGGCGCTGCTGTCCGGCGGTGCCGCAGCGCAGCATGGAGGGAGCGCCATCAGCAAGCTCACGATCAGCCTCGGGACTGCGACGCCGGGTGGTGGCTTCCCGCTCTATGGCGATGCCTTCGCCACGGTCATGAATGCCGCCGATGCAGGGCTCGTGATCGCCCCGCGCAACACCAAGGGCAGCAACGAGAACATTCCGCTGCTGGAGCAAGGCGAGCTCGATCTTGGCCTCGTCGCCGGCGAGCCGGCCTATCAGGCCTTCATGGGGATCGACCGCCCGAAGACGCGGCTGAAGATCCTGACCGCGATTTTTTCCAGCCCGGGCCTGTTCGTGGTGCGCGCCGACAGTTCCTACCGCAGCATCCGCGATCTCGTCGGCCAGACGATCGTGTTCGGTGCGAAGGGCTCGGGCCTGCCGATCATGTCGCGCTACATGCTCGACGGACTCGGCCTGAAACAGGACGAGGACTTCAAGGCGATCTATCTCGACCGTGCCGGCGACGGTCCGGCCATGGTGCAGGACGGCCGCGCCGCGGCGCTGTGGGGC
>JBARNF010000671.1:0-4531 GCA_049802835.1 Bradyrhizobium sp. | reverse complement strand
ACCTGGCCCGCGAGCGTCGCCGAGCCCGTGACGCTGGTCGTGCTGAAGCTGCCCGGGGCGAACTGCAGCGCGTAGGTCGCGCCGCTGGTGAAGGCGAGGCTGCCGAGCACGGTGAGCTTGCCGGCCTGGCCGGTGAGGCCCGTGACCGCCTGATAGCCCGGCGCCAAGGTGCCGGCGACGGTGACGTCGCCGAGGGTGCCGAGACCGCTCAAGGTCGCGCCCGCATTGACGCTGATCGGGCTCGTGACCGAAGCCCCCGCTGCAACCACCAGCGCGCCGCCATTGATCGTGGTGCCGCCGCTGTAGTTGTTGTTGCCGGCGAGCACCAAGGTGCCCGAGCCGCTCTTGGTCAGCGACCCCGTGCCGGAGATGTCGTTGCTCCAGATGTCGAAGGCGTTGTAGCCGCCCTGCGCGGCATCCATGTTGACCGACACCGCGCTGCTGAAGGCGCCGTAGCCATAGGCCGCCTTGTAGAGGTTGATGCGGCCCCAGCCGTCCCAGGTGTTGCCGTCGAGCAGCGCGTAGCCGGAGGGCAGCGCGGTCGTCTTCAGGATCTCGGTGCGCTGCGCGTCGCTCAGATAGGGAAAGCGCGTCAGCAGCAGCACCTGCGCCTGCACCGGCACGTTCTCCGGCAGGGTGGTGCTGACGCCGGCGAGCTGCATGCCGTAGGTCATGCGATAGGTGTAGCTCGACGGATCGGTGCTGGAGAGATTGACGTCCTTCGAGGACGCGGCGATCGCGGCTGCGCCGCCCTGCGCCTGCAGGATGCAGGCCTGCACGCTGACGGTGCCGCAGGATTGCGAGATATAAGACTGCGTCTGGGTGTAGGCCTGGTAGACGGCGTAGGCAGAGGTGTTGGCGGGATTGGTCCAGTCGACCCGGTCGCCGTTGGAATCATACAGCGCGTTGTAGATGTTGGTTGCTGCGATCGCGGTGGCGAAGATCCGGCCGCCCATGACGTCGAGCGGCGAATGCATGCCGGCGAGGATGCGGTTGTTGCCGAGATCGGCCGCGCGCACCAGCAGGCTCTGATATTGCTGCGGCACCAGGAAGGCGAGGCCGAGCGCCTGGGTGTAGCCGGAATTGGTGTGGCCGCTGATGAAGCCGCCGTCGGCATAGGGATTGGTGCTGTTGATGATCTGCATCAGCGGCGTCGGCACGTTGACGTCGGTCGAGAGCCGGTAGGGCCGGGAGGCGGCGCCGATGCCGGGGACATAGTCGCCGATCGTGAACTGGGTCGGCTGCAGCACGCCGTTGACGATGGTGCCGACATTCGGCACCGTCAGATAGGTCAGGCTGGTGCCGTTGGCGGTGTTCTGCGCATCGATCATCGCCTGGGTCACGGCGAAGCCGCGCACCCAGTTGGTGGCATTGCCATAGACCGCGGGGATCGTGAGGTTGCCGTAATAGGTTGGGACGACGATGTTGGCGGTGTCGGCCGTGGTCAGCCCGGTCTTGGTCGTGGCGTTGTAGTTGCCGAATGCCGCCGCGAGCGGGCTCACCGTGGTCTGGTTCACCGAGGCGCCGAACGCGCCCGGGTTCGTCACCGGCGCGGTCGAGCCCATGTAGCGCTCGAAGGTGCGCTTCGACGGTTCGGTCGAGGAGTTGGCGCGCACGACGTTGTTGACGAAGTTCACGGCTGACGCGAGCGGCGTCGCGGTGCCGTTGCCGAAGCTGGTCGCGCCCCAGCTCGCGCTGGTCAGATAGTTGATGTTGGACTGGTAGTTCTGCAGCGCGTACGGCGCGTAGGTGGTCGGCGTCAGGCTGTTCGGCGTGGTGCCGCTGGCCGAGGCGCCGGTGCCGGTCATGAAATAGCCGGTGAGCACGCCGAGACCGTTCAGCACGCTGTATTGCTGGCTGGTGCGATCGTCGTGGATCGCTTCCAGCGTCTGCGAAGCGGTGCGCGCATTGGTCATGCGGATGACGGTCGCAAGGTTCTGCTCCATGACGCCTGTGCCGTTGGTGAGCGTCGGGTCGTTCAGCATCAGGTTGGTATAGGCATCGACCACATTGACCATGGTCGAGCCGACCGTCGCGGTGCTCGAGTTGGTGAAATTCACGGGCGGGGTGGTGGGGATGTCGCCGGCCTTGGCGGCGAAGGGCAGCAGCGCCGAGCCCAGCGCGGCATATTTCCAGAACTTCAGATACGCAGACGACGACATTTTCGAGTGCCCCCACACGACCAAGCAATGATGCCGGACCCTGTGAGAGTCCGGCGGGGACAGCCGCGCACCGGCGGTGGACGGTCTGCGCCTCCGCCGCCGTCACTATTTACCGTTTGTTTCAGATTATTAACGGATTGTTAGCGACGTCCATTCCTCGGTGTCTGTCGTCGGAAAGATACACAATCCAGGATAGGCGAGATGAATGCTGCTTCGCGCAGCGTGAGTCTTACTAGCAATTTGGTGTGGCGCCGATCAGTTTGCTGGTCAGGGTTGTGCTGGCTTCAACTGGTCGATCCACGCCGCGCGTCCTGGGAATACGGTCATCGGTCCCGAAGACTTGCCTGAAATGGCGCAGCCACACGTTGAAGCTTGCATCCGAGTGTAAGGACGTGGGGACATCATGGGGGCTGTGGCTGTCGAGCGGCTGCTGATCGAGGCGGCTGATCACTACAATGCGGGGCGGCCCGGCCCGGCGCGGGCCCTGTGCGGCGACATTCTCGACAGCCAGCCGGATCACCTGCCGGCGCTGCATCTGTCCGCGATCCTCGCTTTCGCCGATGGCCGCATGGCGGATGGTGCTGCGCTGCTGGCTCGCGTGTTCGCGCGCGATCCCAACCATGCGCCGGCCTATGTGACGCTCGGCGACGCGCTCGCCGTGAAGGGCGAGCACGACGGCGCCGTCGATGCCTTCGCCCGCGCCGCGGCCTTGCGGCCGCTCGATGCGGCCATTCACAGCAAGCTCGGCACCGCGCTGCTGGAGCTGTCGCGCTTTGGTGAGGCCGAGGCCGCCTATTGCCATGCGCTGACGCTCGATCCGGCGCTTTCGCGTGCGCGCTGGAATCTCGCGCTTGCCTTCACGCGACAGGGCCGCCTGCCGGAGGCCGAAACCGTCTATCGCGACCTCCTCCAGCGCGACGCTGCCTATCCCGAGGCCTGGCGCGCGCTGGCGCAGGTCCTCGTCGATCAGGCCAAGTACGAGGAGGCCGTCCCCGCCTATCTGCAGGCGCTCGCCGCCCGTCCGGCCGATCCCGGCCTTCACGTCAGCCTGGGCGATATCCTGTACAAGCAGGGCGCCTACGCCGATGCCGCGATCCATTATCGCCAGGCCTGCGATCTCGCGCCCGGCGACGCCAACGCCGCGCGATTGCTGGGTCACGCGCTGCACGAGGCCGGCCGCCCGGCCGAGGCCGTCGAGGCCTATCGCCGCGCGGCGGTGCTCGCGCCCAACGATGTCGTCGTGCTCAGCAATCTCGGCGCCTGCCTGTGCGGGATCGGCCAGCTCGACGCTGCGACGGCCGCCTGCAAGCTTGCGCTGGCGTTGCAGCCCGATCATGCGCCGGCCCACACCAATCTCGGCATCGTCAGTGAGATGCGCGGCGAAGCCGATGACGCCGTCGCGGCGCATCGGCGCGCCGTTGCGGCTGATCCGAACTACGCCAAGGCCCACGCCAACCTCGCCGTGGCGCTGCGCAACGTCGGCGACATCGACGCCGCGCTGGCCGCCTCGCACCGCGCCGTCGCACTCGCGCCCGACAACGCGCTCGCCCGCTACAATCACGCGCATTTCCTGCTGATGTGCGGCGACCTCGTCAGCGGCTTTGCCGAGCATCGCTGGGGCCGCGATTGCACCAGCCTGTCGGAGGGCATGCCGCGCTTCGATGTGCCGGAATGGCAGGGTGAGCCGCTGCAGGGGCGCACGCTGCTGCTGTTCGCCGAATACGGCATCGGCGATGCGTTGCAATTCGTGCGCTATGTCGATCGCGTCAAGATGATGGGCGGCGTGATCGTGCTGCAGGTGCAGCCGGCGATCGCGCCGCTGCTGCGCGGTCTGGACGGCGTCACGGTGCTGGCGCGCGGCGCGACGCTGCCGCCGTTCGACCTGCAACTGCCGCTGATGGACCTGCCGCGCATCTTCCGCACGACGCTGGAGACCATCCCCGCCGACGTGCCCTATCTCGCCGCCGATCCCATCAAGGTGGCGGCGTGGCGCAACGTGCTCGGCCACGCGCCGAAGCTCAAGGTCGGCGTGGTCTGGGCCGGCAATCCCAGGCACAAGGGCGATCGCCAACGCTCGCTGGCCGCGCAAGCCGTGCTGCCGCGGCTGGTGATGCCGGGCGTGCAGCTCTACTCCTTGCAGAAGGAGCCGCGACCAGATGATGCTCCCGCGCTCGCCGAGCTCGGCACCGATGTGATCGACCTTGCGCCGCTGCTCAAGGATTTCGCCGAGACCGCCGCCGCGGTCACCGCGCTCGACCTCGTCATCTCCGTCGACACCTCGGTCGCGCATCTCGCCGGCGCGCTCGGCCGCCCGGTCTGGGTGCTGCTGCCCTACGCGCTCGACTGGCGCTGGCTGCGCGACCGCGCCG
>JBARNF010000670.1:0-8727 GCA_049802835.1 Bradyrhizobium sp. | reverse complement strand
CTCGCGGGCGATCCGCAGGCCGTTGGTGTTGATCATGACATGGCGGATCGGACGCGCCCGCACCGCGGCGAGGATGTCGAAGAAGTCGGGGTGCAGGGTCGGCTCGCCGCCGGAGATCTGCACCAGGTCGGGCTCGCCCTCGCTTCTGACCAGCGCATCGAGCATCCGCTCGACGGTCGGGAGCGGGGTGAAATGCGACCGCTGCGGCGAGGATTCCGCAAAACACACCGGACAGGTCAGGTTGCAGTGGTCGGTGATCTCGATCAGCGCCAGGCAGGAATGCTGCTCGTGGTCCGGGCACAGGCCGCAATCATAGGGGCAGCCATATTCAGTGCGGCGCTGGAAGCTGAGTGGCGTGTCGCCCGGCTTGATGAAGTCCTTGCAGCGCCGCCAATAGGCGGCGTCATCCGAGACCAGCGTGGACTGCACGCCATGCTCCTTGCAGCGCTTCTCGTACCAGACCTCGTTGTCCAGGATCTGGATCTTGGTCGGCACCAGCGCGAGACAGGTCTCGCACAGCGATTGGGTCTGCCCCCAGAACACGTAGGGACGCGACTTACGCAACGGCGCGTTCATGCAGAACCTTTGCTCGTGGCGCCGTCGCCAGCATCGCCATGGCGTAAGCCGCAATGGCGAGCGACAGCAGATGGAACAGCGTGAACGGGCCGATCACCGGCCCGTAGGGCTTGAGGAATTCCCAGGCGAAGCGCTGCAGCCCGTAGACGAGCAGTGCGAGATAGAAGCCATTGGCGATCACGGTCGCGTTCCGGCGCAGCACGGCGGCAACATAGACGGCTGCGAATATTGCCATCGCGAGGCTCTCATAGAGCTGCACCGGATGGCGCGAAATGTCGTCGCCGAAATCATGGCCCCAGGGCAATGCCGTCGGCGTGCCATAGGTGAAGTCATCGAGCCCCGCGGCATAGCAGCCGATGCGGCCGACGGCGATGCCGACCGCCATCGGCAGCGCAAAGCGCGCGCCGGTGCGCACCGCAATGCCGTGGTGCCATTTGTACAGCTCGATCGCGACGATGCCGCCCGCAAGCGCGCCTTCGACCGAGCGGGCCACGCCGGAAAGCCCGGAGAGCCACAGGTTCAGGGAGCCGAACAGATACGCGCCGATGCCGGCGCCGAACACCAGCGCCGCGACATAGGGCCATTCAGTCGCCTGTCTGGGAAAGCGCAGCCCTTGGAGACGCGACAGCCACCAGCCGGCGGCGCCGGCGCCGGGCCACGCGGCAACATCGAAGATCGCGTGAAGCGCTGCGCCGCCCATGAACCCCATCGTCCGATCGCCGTCGGACTATGACAAGTTCCCCCGGCGAAAGGCAATGCCGTCCCGGGCGCGAAAGCCGCTCAGCCCGTCGCGGCCTGGTCGGTGGGGTAGACGCCGCGCAGGACCTCCTCGAAATGGCTCTTGACCGCCTCGTTGCACAGGCAGGAGCGCTGTTTCAGCGCCTCGAAATCGCGCACCATGAAGGCACCGCGCCGCGTATCCAGGATACCGTCCGCCCGGAAGCTCTGGATCACGCGGCTGACGTAGCTGCGGCCGACACCGAGCAGCGTCGCGAGCTGCTCATGGGTGAGCGGCACAACGTCATCCCCATCGGTGCGCTCCATCGCTGCGACGATCCATTTCGCCGTGCGCTGGTCGATCGAGTGGATGGCATTGCAGGCCGTGGACTGGAACATTTGCGCCAGCATGCAATCGGCATAGCGCGCGAATACGTTGCGCAATGTCTTCGATTGCAGCTTGGCGGCTGCCAGACGGGACAACGGCAGCCTTGCAAACGGGCCGCCGAACTTGACCATGATCCGGGTATAGGCCGGCAGAAAGCCTTCACTGACGATGCCGCCGACCGCGCCCTCGCGGCCGACCAGGATGGTCTCGACGTCGCGGCCGTCCTCATTGGGAACGAGGTAGGACGCGAGCGCCGGCCCGCAGGGAAAATGCACGATCTGCACGTCGTCTCCCGGACTGTAGATCAGATCGTTCGGCGCCGCCTCGTCCGCAGACAGATACGGGTCGATCAGCGCGTAGTCGGCCGGGCTGAGCCGCCGCAGCAGGTTATTGTAGGGCCGCTCCCGGGCGAGCGTCGTCACACCTTGGCTCAGCATCGTGGTCCCCCGCGCTACGCATGTGCGTGATCCGTGCCCCTTGTGTTCACAAGTGCACCGACACAGGAACTCTGATATGCTGGTTTGGGTTCCAGGAACCCGCCGGCGTGCTCGAGAGGAGACGCCGGCTGCGGGGCCGTCCTTCACCCAGGAACCCCGCGGATCCCATGACCAGCTCGCAACCCCGCGTGCCCGACCTCTATCAGGACGTGCTGGTCGTCGAAGACGACCCGATCATTGCGCTCGGCCTCGAAGACACCATCGCCGGCCTCGGCATTGCCGCCGTCCGGGTCGCCGCAAATGTCGCGACCGCGCTCGCGATGATCGCCGAGCGCCCGCCGGAATTCGCGCTGCTCGATGTCGGCCTGGTGCGCGAAAAGAGCTTCGCGATCGCCGAACGCCTGGCGACGCTCAGCATTCCCTTTGCGTTCTCGACCGGCTACGGCGCAGACCGCGTACCGGCCGCATTTTCCGACCGGCCACGGCTGTCGAAGCCGTGCCCGACGGACGCATTGGAGGCGGTGCTGCGACGACGCGAGTAGTCGCCGTCGCAGCCCCTGCTGGTTTTCAGCGCGGGCAGACCTCAGGCCAGCTTCGGGTCCAGCGTGGTGGACCACAGCGCGACGTCGGCGCGATCGCGCAGGGTCACCGTCATCTGGCCGCTCGCGCCGTCGATCTTGACGTGACCGAAGAACTGCATCCCGGCCGAGGGCGGCAGGTTCTGCTTGTCGAGGCCGGGCGCCTTGATGAAACGCACTTCGGGGCCGAACGTGTTGTCGAGCTCGTTGGGGCCGAACGTGCCGGCATGCAGCGGGCCGGAGACGAACTCCCAGAACGGCTCGAAATCCTGGAACTGGGCCTTGTTCGGATCGTAGTAGTGCGCGGCCGCGTAGTGCACGTCGGCGGTGAGCCACACCGTGTTCTGGATCGGCGCCGTCTTGATGAAGCGCAGGATCTCGGCGATCTCGAGCTCGCGGCCGCGCGCCGGACCGTCGCCCTGCGCGATCGCCTCCGATCCCTTCTTGTTGGCCGCATCGTCATAGACGATCAGGCTGAGCGGCATGTCGGAGGCGATCACCTTCCAGGTCGCGCGCGAGTTGAGCAGCGCCCGCTTCAGCCAGCGCATCTGCTCCGGCCCGATGAAGTAGGACGACGGACCATAGCTGGTCTCGAGATTGGCGCCGTTGGCGCCGCGATAGCTGCGCTCGTCGAGCACGAACACGTCGAGATGCGGACCGTAGTTGATGGTGCGATAGACCCGGCCCGGCTCATTGATGCTCTCGCGCATCGGGTACATCTCGTGGAAGGCCTGGGCCGCACGCGCCGCGAGCAGCTGGATGCTGCGCTCCTTGTAGGCCGCCGGCAGCTCCTTGGAGGCCGACCAGTTGTTGGTCACCTCGTGGTCGTCCCACTGGACGAAGATCGGCACCTCGGCATTGAAACCGCGCACGTTCTCGTCGAGGAAATTGTACTTGTGGGCGGCACGGAATTCGTCGAGCGTCTCGGCGACCTTAGCCTTTTCCTGCACGGTCAGGTTCTTCCACACCTTGTTGTCCGGCAGCTTCACCTCGGACTGGATCGGGCCGTCGGCGTAGATGGTATCGCCGGAATGGAGAAAGAAGTCCGGCCGGTGCTTCTTCATCGTGGCGAAGGTGAACATGCCGCCATCGTCGGGATTGATGCCCCAGCCCTGCCCCGCGACGTCGCCGCCCCAGACGAACGAGACGTCGCGCTTGTTGCCGGGCGCGGTACGGAAGCGGCCGACGACGGGCTCGCTTTCGACGGCCGTGTGCGCGAGGTCGCGGAATTTGACGCGGTAGAAGATGTCCTGGCCGCTCGGCAGGTCATCGACCAGCATCTTGGCGGTGAAGTCGGTCTCCGGCAGAGCCGCGATCGGAGGCAGGCTGCGCGCGTCCTTGAACGATTCGGTGGTGGCGACCTCGACCATCATCTGCGACGGCCGGTCGGCGCGCGCCCACACCACGCCGCCATCCATGCTGACATCGCCCGACTGGACGCCATGCGTCAGCTGCGGCCGGTCGGCCGCGCGGCTGAGATAGGGCATCGACAGCGTCGTGACACCGGCTGCTGCGGCGGTCGACAGGAAGCGGCGGCGGGACAGCTTATGAAGCTGCGGGCGGGGAATGTGGACGGTCATGCGAAGCTCCTGGTCGGATGGGCGCGCAGACAGGCGCGGCCCAAGCCATCGCAGACCTAGAAAAGATTGATGACGCTTGAATTACACCGATCAATTACACCGATCGCCGGGAGCAACGCGCGACACGATCGTGCATCGCGCACGGCGCAACGTCAGGTGCTGGCCGCACGCAGTTGCGCGCCGGTGCGCTGCAGGTTCGCCGGCATGCTCATCAGGATCAGCTTGCGGTCGGCAACCGCGTTGTGGAACTGCTCCAGCGCGATGTTGAAGGCGGTGAGCGCGGCGTGCTCGATCGCGCCGTCCTCGAAGCAGGTCAGGGTGTCGCGCAGGATCTCGTCGGCTTCGGCCTGCAGTTGGTCGAGCTCCTCGGTCGAATCGCTCTTGCGTGCGATCGGGATCATCTCGAGCAGCCGGTCGCGCAGCGAGGTGTTGATGGTGCGTTCGTCGCGCTTGAGATAGCCGGCGAACCAGGCGCCGGCCGAGCCCGTCGCCGACAGCGCCATCAGGCCCCACCAGATGTAGTCGCTATAGCGGTCGAGGAACGTCTTCTCTTCGCCGTTGATGAACGCCGCCGCGCCGGGATGCGCCGGAATCGCGGCGTCCTTGTCGGTGTCGGGGGTCTCGATCTTGGCAGCCAGCGGGAACTCCGACAGCAATTGCTGACGCACCGAAAACAGCTGATGAGTGAACGCAGACACGGTCGAATCCGCCAGGCCTTTGCGCGCCACGATGTGATGGTTGAAGCTGATCGTCTTCACCTCGTCCTCGGGACGGTCGGGCGAGCCGCCGAAGGCGCCAGCGGGAATTTCGGTCGCCTCATATTCGGGGTGGTTCTGCACGATCGCTTCGGCCGAATCGATCGCCAGGAACGTCGGCGTGCCGCCCTCCTTGGTGGCGGCTGCGATCGCGTCCGCCGTGATCTTGCTGTTGATCGGCCCGGCCGCAAGATAGACGTCGGCCTTCTGGCTGCGGACGGCTTCGGCCGCCTCGGTGATCGGGAACTGAACGGTTTCGACCTTGCCCGCATCGACCCCATACTGATGCAGGATCACCTTCAGCAGGTTCGCGTTGGCCGCCGTTCGCCCGATGATGCCGACCTTATGGCCGGCCAGCTGCGAAATCTTGGTGATCTTGGCGCCGCCCTTGCGGCCCTTGCCTTTGCCCACCGGCGGCACCCAGAGAACAGCGACGTTCTTGCGCAGGGTCGCCACCGCCTGTGCGTTCTTCGGGACATCGAGGTCACCGCGAATGATCGCGAGATCGACCTTGCCGACAGCCAGCGCCTGAGCGCTCTCGGCCGCGCCCTCGGTCGGAACAGGACGAAGCCGCACGGACGCATGCGACTGCGCGAACGCCTGGGTCAGGGCCTGAACCACCTTGAGGTCGTCGCTGTTGGCCGGGCCGACCGCGATCTTCAGCACCACCGGGCGCATTGCGAAATAATACGCGCCCGTCACCGCGCCGACGATCGCAAGGATCCCGGCGATGACGATGAACACGGCAGGGCGCACCTGCGAGCGCTGCGCTGGCGTGGTCTGAAGGTCTGCCAGGTCCCGTCCTCCGGTCTCTTCCATCGGCTCAGAAGCAACGCCCGCGGCGCGGCTTCGTCTGGTTCCCATTCGCTAACGTCAATCTGTAGCAAACTTCTTGTCGGCCCGGGGTTACATCTGCGTCATGGTTACCGGAGCCCGAGTGGCTGAACGAAAGACCGGCCGAATCAGCCACGGGGCCGGCCGGCGGGGCAACATGCTGATCCCGATGGAGGATTCGAGCCGCCCGGCGCGAGACGCCACCGGTGCGATCGGCTAATCTGCCCCGTGGAGTTCCGGGTGCGTCAACGCGTCCGGTGATGCCACGGGGATCGACGGGATGGAGGCTTGATATGACGGAGCGATTATCGGCCGAGGCCCGCGCCAGCGCCTTGTCGAAGCTTTCGGGCTGGTCGGAACTGGACGGCCGTGAGGCCATCACGCGTACCTTTACTTTCAGCGACTTCAACGAAGCGTTCGGCTTCATGACCCGGGTTGCCCTGGCGGCCGAGAAGCGCGACCATCATCCGGAATGGCGCAACGTCTATCGCACGGTCGAAATCGTGCTGACGACACATGACGCCGGCGGCGTGACCCTGCGCGATATCGAGCTGGCCAGGGCGATCGATGCGATCGCGGCCACGACCGCCGCCTGAGCGTCCGGGCCCGCTCACGCGTCTTGCAGCAGCAGGCGCGATCCCCACATGACCCGCGGAGGGCGCCGGCGGCGCCTTCCGGGATGGGGAGAGCAGGCATGGCATCCGATACGACCGACTACAGCACTGGCTTCGAGCCGGCCGACCGGTTGGCGCGGGATCGCGACAGCGTTCGCCGCCGCTTCTGGATCAAGTTCAAGCGGGTCATGGCCAAGCTGCCCTTCGCCGAGGATCTGCTCGCCGCCTATTACTGCGCCTTCGACAAGGAAACGCCGCGGCACGTGCAGGTCGCCCTGCTCGGCGCCATCGCCTATTTCATCCTGCCGTTCGACTTCCTGCCCGACGTGATGCCGGTTCTCGGCTTCACCGATGACGCCGCGGTGCTCGCCACCGCCATCCGCATGGTGGCCTCGCATATCACTCCGGATCATCACGCAGCGGCACGGGCGATGCTCGCGCGCGGTCTCGATGCGGAGGCGGACGTCGAGGACGCCGGCTGAGTCCAGATCCAGCGCCACCGCCGAACGGCAGGCAAACAAAAGCCCCGCGGTGACGCGGGGCTTTTCTCTTGGGTCTGCTCTCTCGGGTTTGCCGGAAGCAGCTCCGCGATATGGTTCAGCGCTGGGGGCGCGCCTGCGCGCGGGCGTTGCCGTTCTTGTCGGCCTCCCAGGCCTGATACTGCTTGAACAGCGCTTCCCGCTCGGCGTCATTCTGCAGGCCCTTGCCGGCGTTGCTCTGCTTGAGGAAATCGTCGAACCGGTCGCGTTGCGCCCCTTCCATCGCGTGGCTCTCGAGCCATTTGCTCGCGGAAGGCAACCGCTGCCAGCCCGCCAGCGGCGCCGACAGCGAGACTTCCTTCCACTTCGGATGGAAGGGCGGGTTCTGGAATGCCGGGAACTTGGTGAAGAAGGCGTCGACGAAGGTCGCGAGCTTGCGATAGCGGTCGGTGTTCGGCGCCCAGTTGTAAGCCGCGAGCACGGCCGGAACCGCGATCGTGTCGACCTTCTCGCCCTCGGCGATCAGGTTCGGATAGTCCTTCGCCGTCAACGTTGCCGGCAGATAGTCGGTCTGCAGCGGCCGGTCATAGTCGACATTGACGAGATGGAAGCGGCCGTCGTTCACGAAGGTCGAGACCGACTTGTAGGGCTTGCCGCCGACGACGATCACGGCGTCGAGCTCACCCCGCTTCAGCTTCTCCATCGCGATGCGCTGCTCGATATAGAGGAAATTCGCGCGCAGCCCGAGCCGCTCGAACACGGTGAGCGCGGTCACGAAGGTGCCGCCATTCGGCAGATCGACGCTGACCCGGCGGCCTTCGAGCTCGCGCAGATTGCGCACCGCGCGCGGCGCGATCACCTGCATTTCCTCGTTGTACAGCTTGGTGACGTAGGTGAACTGCTTCTTGATGTCCTTGGCGAACCCCTTGCGCTCCAGATAGTCGAGCGTGTCGGCGCGGACGACGCCGAGATCGACGCCTTGCAGGAACAGGATGTCGGCCACGCTCTGCACGGAGCCACGACCGACGATCGGCAGCACGCGCAGATTGGTTCCGTCGTCCAGCAGCGAGGCCAGATCGGCGCCGAACTGCACATAGGTGCCGCCGATCGTGCCGGTGATCAGTGTCACCGTGTTGGCGTTCAGCGCCTGCTTGGTCTGCACCGAGCCGAACTGGAAGATGGCCTTCAGGCTGTCACTGACCTTGGCCGGATCAAATTCGCCCTCTTCAGCGTGGGCAGAAAATCCGCACGCTATCATCATTGCGGCGATCGCCGCTCCAACTAGACGTCGCATGTGTCCCCCTCGATCACCGTTGTCACATGATTGCGTTGCCGGAACGCGGGCAACGCCAGGTCTCAGTCGGCGTTGCCGGGAAGCGGCTCGATGATCATGCGTAAAATAAAAAAGAAACGCGCCGGCAAGGCTGCCGTCGCGTGTGCGTTCAATTCTGCAACTGGTCGAGCCTGCGCTGCGCTTCGGGCGAACCGAGCTGGGCGGCCCGGCGATACCAATTGCGCGCCGCGGCCGGATCGGCATTGATGTTCCGAATGTCCCTTGTTCCCAACACATGGGGATCGTAGGTCTGCGCCAGCATCAGCGCCGCAGCCGGCTCCTGCGCCTCGGCGGCGCGCTCGAGTAGGAGGCGTGCGGAGGGAATGTCGCCGGCGGCGAGCAGGCCCTTGGCGCGCTTCATGATGCCGGCGAGCTCATCAGGATCGAGCCGGCGTGCCTGGGCGGGCGGCGGCGGCGCTGTCACGGCGCCCAGGCC
>JBARNF010000669.1:0-2556 GCA_049802835.1 Bradyrhizobium sp. | reverse complement strand
CTGCAGATGTGGGCGCGGTCGCGTTGCCAAGCGCACTGATGGCTGTTCGCACATGCGGACGCGAGCGCACGTCACCGAGAGGCACCGCCGCCAGCGCCGCTGCCAGCCGCTCGTGGTGTCATGCGCCTAGCCCATAGGTGAGCGCGTTCGGTGGAGGCTCGGCGGTCGCGGTGCTGCTCAATAGCGCTCTGGATGATGCGAGCCGTCAGCGCCGCTGCCTGTTAGACCTAGCCGCGCTCTACGCCCTATAGCGCAGAGAGGATGACGGCTTCGATGGCGGGCGCGAACCTGGCGTCAATCGTGCCGTAGAAGGCGGACGCGCTTGCGCCCTTGACCATCTCCTCGGCGATGTAGAGCCCGGAGCGCACGACGATCATGGGGTACTTGCTCTCACCCTTTCGACGTAGCACCTGGCCGCGTGCGATCGGAGCGCGTCGGTTGGGCCACCATCCGGAATTGATGAAGGTCGCCGGGTAGACCTGTCGATGGTTCCACGGTGCGGCGCTCACGCCTGCCTGCGTCTCCTCCGGCCTGAAGTATTTCAGGCGGATGTCGCCACCGTGCGACTTGATGACGTAGGCCGTGGCCTGCATCGAGCCCTTGAGCGCTTTGTTGATGGTCTTGCTTGTGAGGCCGGTCTGTCCGGGCAGTGCGCCGCGCATCGCGGTTAGCACCTGCGGGCCAATGGCCTTGACCACGGTGCTCAGTGCCTGCGGCAGCTTGCCCTTGATCTGGGCGAAGTGGTTGCCCATCGCGATCATCGCGCTGGCATCCACCTTCAGTTCGAACATGGCGCTCATCGGCGCCGTCCCATGTTGGACAGGCGGGCGCGAGCAGCCATCGTGGATTGTCGGAGTGCTGACGTTGCGTCTTGGACGGCTGACGTCGCGACGAAGGCCAGCTCTTTCGCCACCTTGTCACCCTCGCCCGCCTTGGCCGCGCGAGCGGAGCGGACAAGCGCCTGACGTCGCTCTTTGCATCGGCACATGGCATTGCCTCTCGGCACCGATCGCTCGGTGATGCTGGTTGGTCGGCGGTTTTGGAGGAGCTGACTGAGCTGCTGGGAGAGATAGTCGGCCGGTCTGGCCTGACGGCCATCCGGCCTTCTCAGAGCATAGTTTCCCTTAAGGGAGCGTGCGCGCGATGAGGGCCATGAAATCGTTGCATCTGTCAAGCGGTGCATTCTGGAGGGTTGGGAGATATCGCGGATGCACCGTGCCTGCGCATCATGCAAATCCGTCCTGCGGTCAGCGCGTTACGCCAATCTGGAGCGTTGGAGGAAATCGTCCAGGCTGCACCGCGAATGCACCGCTAGTGCACCGGCATGCACCGAAAATAAATTTGGGCACTCGAGGTCACCGCGACTGATTTGGCCTCCGGTGCATGCGGGTGCACCGGGGATGCACCGCCGACGCACCGGACCTTTCGCCTCGGTTTCGGTGGTGCTAGACCTACAGCGCGTAGTTGGGACAGAGGTCTGGAATGGCTTGGTTAATCGTCGGGTGCACGCTGCTGATCATCATTTGCCTTGGCGGCGGCCGGCGCCTGGCACAACTCGCCATCGCGCTTGCGATCGGTCTCGGCGCGGCGATATACCTGTTCAGCAACGGCTGAAGGCCACGCGGTCCCGTCGGAGGGGGAATGCATGCTCTCCCGTCAACCGGCAGCTTCACCCTTGGCACTGGACGGAGCACGACCTTGAGCGAATACGGCGAGTACACCGAGCTGGCAGCGGCACTCCATGCCGACATTCACCAGCGGCTGGAGCATCAGGTTCTAACCGCCGCGTCACTGCGCGAGGCTGCCGTCGGGGCGATACAGGCGCTGCTGCCGCCGGCTCCGGTCGAGTTCAAGATTGAGCGCGACCCTGAGGATCCAAGCCGGTTCAACCTGTGGCTCCCGCTCGACCTCGCCAAACGAATGGGGTTGCTGACATGACGCTCAAAGTGCCCGTCCACTATATCGAGATCGCCGGCACCAGGCGGGAGCCCGATCGCGTCGAATTCTGGCGCGACATGGAGGCCTGCACCCGGGCTCACTCGCCGATGGCGTCGATCCGCATGGCCCATTCCCTGATCCGGCATCGCGTCCGCTTCGAGCTGGTCAGCGGCGCGAGCATGATGACGCAGGCGGAAGCCTACCGACGCGAGCCCGAGCTGATCCGGGAGCTGTGGTACGGCGCCGTCGAGCGCGGCCTGATGTCGCCGAGCATCCTCGGCATCGAAATCCTCATGGAGCGGCAGCTATGAGCGACCAGCCCGGTTACGGCATGCCGCTGTGGCGGCCGCGGCCGGTCACCGACGCGACCTTGTTCCAGCGGGCGCTGGTCGAGGACTTCCCGACGCACGACGTCCGCGCATTGATCGACGTCGACGCCCAGATCCTGCGCGTCAGGCTGTCGCCCGCTCGCTTTAGTTTTCAGCTCGATATCGACACCACGCTTTAGGGGCTATGCCCTGGTGTGGGTTGACCGCACGCGATCGGGGGTGGTCGCCTGCTTCGGCAGGCGTCTGCGCCTCTCCGATACGCCCGCCGCGCTGAGGATAACCGTCGGCC
>JBARNF010000668.1:0-9462 GCA_049802835.1 Bradyrhizobium sp. | reverse complement strand
CTCCAGGGGAGGGTGGCAGCGCGGGTTTGACAATCCGACTGATTTCCCGGCAATTCGCCGCCACAATCACCTTTCTCGCAGCCCCGCGCGCGGACCGCACCCATGAACCATTTCGACTACCGCGACGGCGTGCTGCACGCCGAGGCCGTCAATCTCACCGCGCTCGCCGCCACCGTCGGCACGCCGTTCTACTGCTACTCGACCGCGACCCTGGAGCGGCACTACCGCGTGTTCGCCGATGCCTTCGCCGGCCAGGACGTGCTGATCTGCTACGCGATGAAGGCCAATTCCAACCAGTCGGTGTTGCGCACCCTGGCCAATCTCGGCGCCGGCGCCGACGTCGTCTCCGGCGGTGAACTGAAGCGCGCGCTGGCGGCCGGCGTGCCCTCGCGAAAAATCCTGTTCTCCGGCGTCGGCAAGACCGAGGCCGAGCTGCGCGCCGCGCTCTCAGCCGACATCCACTGCCTCAACATCGAGTCCGAGCCGGAGCTCGATTTGCTGGCGCGGCTCGCCGTAGAGACCGGGCACACCGCGCGCATCTCCGTGCGCGTCAACCCGGATGTCGATGCCGGCACGCATGCAAAAATCTCGACCGGCAAGTCGGAGAACAAGTTCGGCATTCCCCTGGAGCACGCCCGCCGCGTCTATGCCCGCGCGGCGAAGATGCCGGGCATCGAGGTCACCGGCGTCGACGTCCATATCGGCAGCCAGATCACCGATCTCGGTCCCATGGAGACGGCATTCCGCATCCTCACCGAGTTCGTGCAGACCCTGCGCGCCGACGGCCACACCATCTCCCATGTCGATTTCGGCGGCGGTCTCGGCATCCCCTATCACATGGACCGCGCGGTGCCGCCGGAGCCGGCCGCCTATGCCGCGATGGTCAAGCGCGTCTCGCACAATCTCGGCTGCACCCTGATGTTCGAGCCCGGCCGCATGATCGTCGGCAATGCCGGCATCCTCGTCGCCCGAGTGATCTACGTGAAGCATGGCGAGGCCAAGAACTTCGTCATCATCGACGCCGCGATGAACGACCTGATCCGCCCGACGCTCTACGAGGCCCATCACGACATCCTGCCGGTGACGCAGCCCGCGCCATTAGCGCCGTCGTTCGTCGCCGACGTCGTCGGCCCGGTCTGCGAGAGCGGCGACTACCTCGCGCTCGACCGCACGCTGCCTGAGCCCAAGCCCGGCGACCTCCTCGCCATCATGACCGCCGGCGCCTATGGCGCGGTGCAGGCCTGCACCTACAACACCCGCGCCCTGGTGCCCGAGGTGCTGGTCAAGGGCGACCAGGCTGCCGTGATCCGGCCGCGGATCGAGGTCGAGCAGCTGATTGCGATGGATACGCCGGCGCCGTGGTTGTGAGAGGCGGACGTCCGTCAGTCGAACAATCCTGGTCTGATCTGACGTGATTGATGCATGATGGCGCGAATGATCACGCGGCCTGGTTGTTCGCTATAGAACACGACATGGGCTTGGAACCGAAAGCGGCGGCAGCCGGCCGCGACCTCTTCTATTGCGACGCCCATGCGAGGGAAATGGGCGAGGAGGTCGAAGGTCCGCTCAAGGCCTGCGATATAGGCTTCGGCCTGGTACGTACCGTAAGTGCTTTCGGTGTGCTGGTAGATTTCGATCAAGTCGGTTTCGGCACGGGCCGAAAGCTTGAATTCAGCCACGGCGGCTTGCGGCGAGCTGCCGCGCCTTGGCCAGCACGTCGCTCACGCTCGAGTCGCTGATCCTCAGACTGTCCGGATGCTCCAACGCCTCTCGATAGCGCGCTATCTGCTCCTCTCGGCTCAAACTCTGCCATTCGGCGAGTTCGGCCTCGCTTGGCGGCAGCGCGGATGGCATGGATCGGGTGGTCGCGTCGGTCATGAGATCAAGATACCATGGATCGACCAGAGATACGAGCGGCGCATTCCGGTCGGAGCAGGGCAATCCGCGTATGACCTCTTGAGAGGAGATCGCGCTGTTTGTTGCGGGACGTGCGAGCCGCCCGTTCCAGCCTGGGTCGTCGTGACTGCAACGATCGGCCCGGTGGCGCTCATACCGGTTCGTAAGCGGCGATCTTCTCGATCTCAGGCGCGAGCACGTCTTCGGCTGTTTCAAGATCGAAGCGTGCCTGCATGTTCATCCAGAATGCAGCACCGGTCTTGAAAAACTTGCCGAGCCGCAGCGCGGTGTCGGCCGTCACGGGTTTCTCTTCGCGCGCAATGCGTTCGATCCGCGTGCGCGGCACCTTCAGCGCGGCCGCGACCGCATAAGGCGTGAGCCTGAGCGGAACGAGAAATTCTTCCCGCAGGATTTCACCGGGATGAACCGGCGGAAGTTTCTTCGCCATCTGCGCTCTCGTGTTCGGTGGTCCTATTCGGCTCGTCCGGGCTAGTGATAGTCGATGATCTCTACATCCTCCGGACCAGCATCGGTCCATCGGAACACGATCCGCCATTGATCATTGATGCGGATCGAATGCTTGCCCGCCAGGTCGCCCTTGAGAGCCTCGAGGCGATTGCCGGGAGGCGAGTTCAGGGCTTGAAGAACGTCGACGGAGTCCACCATGATCAGTTTGCGGCGAGCGAGCCGGGCAAGATTGGCAGGGAAACCCTTCGGGACCGCGCGGCCCTGAAGGATGAGCTCGGCGAATTTCCCCTTGAAGCTCCGGATCACCGGTATTTCATATCACTCCGCGATGCGTGCCGCAAGGCTTTCGTATCCCGTTGAGATACCAACGGTGAGATGCCCGGAGTCCGGCCGATTGTGAGCGAACCACGAAAACCTGCCGCCATGGATCCAAATGCTGCGATCAGGATGCGGGTCCCACGACATCCGGTAGGCGCAAGAACTCGCAGCGACTTGGAGGACTGAGGATGAAGGTCAGCAAGCTGAAGAAGTTCGACGCCGCCGAGCACCTTCGCACACCGGTCGACCGCGCGGAGTATCTCAACATCGTGCTCGCCGATGGCGATCCCATTGAGGTCCGCGACGCTCTCAATCTTGTCGCCCGGGCGCAGAGCATGAGCCAGGTTGCAAAGGCCGCCGGCGCGACCAGGGAGGTGCTCTACAAGACGCTCGGCGAGAACGGCAACCCCGAGTTCGAAACCATCCTGCGGATCATAGCCGCAATGGGAATCCGGCTGACGGCCGAGCCGGCCAAGAAGACGAAAGCTGCGGCGTTGCGACCGTAGGCGGCGCCAAGCTTCATGCAGCGTCAACATAGTTCAGGGTGCTCCTCGCCGTTCCAGACCTACATATATTAATTTCAAATCGCTTGCTGGTTGCATTTTTGGCCAAGTTAGTCAGAACTGCTAGCCTTGCTTTGATTCTACGACACAGATCGCCCAGTACGGAGCTTTCATGGGCAACATTCCGCGCCCGCTGCTCGACATTCATTTGCTCACGACCGACAAGCTGTTGGCAGAACTGATTGGTGGACGAGCAATTTCACTTACTACAGGTGACGAGTTAGTGCTGGCGTCAGACGATGACAGGGCTGTGCTCGACTGGTATCAGCGCAATCGGAGCAAGTGGCAGGCGAATCTGTCAGCAGTCGACACTGACGCAATCGTCGATGCCGTCGGTAGACCGCCGCCGGTTACCGAAGTTACTATCGATGTAGGTTCGGGCGGCACGATCAAGCTATTGCGACTGGTGAAAATCGAGGCGCATCGCTTTGCTGGACTGCATGCTTATGGTCGTCGAAACGAACCGCCAGCGACGTTCATATTTGAACCTAGCAAACCAATCACATTGTTTGAAGGCGTAAACGGATCGGGCAAGACGTCGGTTGCCAACGCGATCGTTTGGTGTCTGACGGGTCACCTTATACGGTCACAGCGCGCCCCGGAGGAGGGGCCAAAAGAGTTCCTGTGCGAGATCGTTCGGAGCGACGACACGATCACTAGCCATCCTATGTCGGCAGTCACACCAATGCCGCCTAGATCTGCAGAGATTCCCGAAGATGGCCAGCCAATTCCAGCCGACAGCTGGGTCGAACTGACATTTGCCGACACACACGGTACTCTACTCCCACCGTTGCGTCGGTCCCAGGCTAGAACGGCACGCGGCAAGATTACCGAAAGCGCGCCTGATCTAGATAGTATGTGCATAGATCCAATCGCGTGGCGCATCGCAACGACCATGCCGGCACTTCTGCCGTTCCTCGCAGTCGGTTCGACATCTCAGCTAGGAGAGGCAGTAGCGCGGCTAACGGGCCTTGCCGACTTAGTCGATCTTGCGAAGCACGCCGGAAAGATGTCCGGACGAATAGCGAAAACGACAATACCAGAGATTGAGAAGCAGCGCGCGGAAGTCGCGGGGCGATTTCAGCAGGCGGTCAGCGACCTATGCGGTATCATCACCGAGACGCCAGCGATTGGCTTCGAGGGCGCAATGCCCACTGTGGACGCTGAAAACGCGGAAGACCGAATCACAGAGATCGCCGCTCATTTTCTCGACTTGAAGGCAAAGGCGCTCCGCGAGGCGCGAGACGTGCTCGGCGACTCTTTCGATCCGGAAGATAAGCAATCGCGCGATAATCTTGAGGCGAGCATCATACCTGCGATTGAACGGCTTAAGAGCGTCGGCGAGTTGCCGTCTCTCTCGCGGCTTTCCGCGCTCAGGCTAGACTCCACCGAGGTTGCCACCGCATTTGCGATGATTACACAGCTGGAGGCTGAGGCGGCAACAGTTGCTCGGCTGGTTGCTGATCCCGACCGGGCGCGCCGCGCCCAGCTATATGCCAAAGTTTCATCATGGATGCATGATCACGCCCATGTCGATGACGGCACTTGTCCCGTATGTATTGGTCAGTTGCACGGCGTGTGCGATCCGATCACGGGATCGCCCGTCATTGATCATCTCGCCGAGGCAGCGCGCGACCGTGAGGTGATTGCTCAGACGATCTCCGACTGGTCCGCACGCTGGTGTGGCCGTCTTTCCCACGAACTCCCGCCGGCCATCGCTAAGGAGACACGCGACGACTTTCCGATCTCGCCGGCCGCGTTACTTCGGGCTGGGCTCGCCGACGAACTCTTCGCTACTGAGCCATTTCACGGTGCGCTATCCGCACTTCAACACGACGCTGCGGCGCTGATCGGGGAGTACCTCGCCCTTCTACCCGATTTCGTCGAACCGGCAGCCCGGCCGCTGCCTAGGGCGTTGGCCACGGAGACTATTGCGCTCCAGAAGATGATCGACCGGACGGTTCGCGCGCTTGCGTTCGCCGAATGGCGGGGAAATAACAGCGAGCCTCTCAGATCGTTCTTGCAAGCCGTCAGGCGCGGCAGCGACGGCAGCGCCGACGTCGGCCGAGCGATTGGTCGACGGCTGGACTCACTGCGACGAATTGTCGAGGGAGTTGCACCACTTAACGCGGCAATAGAGCAGGTCCGCCGTCTGGAGAAAGCGCGCCAGGACCATTCCGCCCGGAAGGGGCGCGTTCTGGCGTGCGGTCGCGCTATAGCCGCGCTGGATAGACTGATCCCGCTCGGTGGCTTGGCCCAGACTCAAGTTGAGTCTTTGCGTCGAAAACTTCACGTTCGATCAGAATACTGGCGCCGCGCAATCTATCGGAATGCCACCACTTTCGCGCCCGATCTCGCGGATACGGATATGGACGCGCGAGGAGTGCTGGGACTTAAGGTCGGTCGCGACGGCGTGACTGCTCCCGCGCAGCACGTGTCCAATGCTTCGGCCCTACGTGGCGCACTCTTCGGCTTTTTTCTAGCATTTCGAGAGTACGTGCTAGCTATCCGTGGCGGGCTAGCATTGCTGGTGCTCGATGATCCGCAAGAATTGCTCGATAGCGACAATCGTCAGCGCCTAGCCCATGGGCTTGCGGCTGTTGTCACAACCGGAGCTCAATTGTTCGTCACCACGCACGATCGTCGGTTCGCTCGATCGCTAGTCGCAGAAAGCCGCGTGGATGATCGCGTTCAGCATCTATCCGTTCACGCGGTCAATTCGGTCCATCCGACGCTTAGTCTGTCGCCGACCATCGAAGAGGTTGATCGTCGTCGGCAAACTTTCCTTGCAAACCCTGATTCGGCAGTCGACGCACAGAATTACGCGTCAGATCTGCGTGTTTTCATCGAATCGCGGCTCGGCGACTTGTTTGACGATCTGGCCGAGCCCGCGCATGCTAGTTCAACGCAGGCGCTCACGTTGTTCCCGCTATTAGACAAGCTGCGCTCGCTGATCTCTAACGGATCCGGTGAATTGTTTGCCAATCCTGTGTTGGCGCAATTCGTCAATCATCCGGCGCTCGCCGATGGTGCCATGCCTAGGCGCATACTCAATAAGGCGCATCACGATAAACTATCAATAACCTACATGGACGTGAAGGACGTGGCCTCGCAATTCGCCCGACTTCGTACCTCAGTTGAGAAGGTTCACGAGCAATTTAGGCTGCACCGCTGGCGAGAGCCGCTCGCGGCCAATGATCCGGCGGATACTAATATAGCTTCATTGCCGTTCATGACGCGACCGGTCTTCTCGGTGCCGATTTGTCCTGATATTGCGGCTTTCTCCGGATCGGTTCCCGATGGAGCTTCGCAAGATATAGAAACCGGGCAACTCGATGGTGAATGGTTTGAAGGTAAAGCGTTGTTTTTTGTTCGGGGCGAGACCCTGGGTTTTGCTATTCCGTCTGGCTCAGTGGCCGTTGTCGACGCCGAGCCTTATTCCGGACGCGACCAGAATCTTGTTATCGCCCGGCATCGGGGAAACGTGCTGGCGCGCAGGGTGGTGAAAGCTAACGGTTCGTTGGGTATTTCATTGGCGGCTCAGATGCCGGACCCCCGAATCGCTCGCCCGACGATGACCTTCGATGAGAGCAAGGTGCGCTTGCATCGAATTGTAGGTGCCATCTTCACGGATATGGCGCCCCCTAATGGAGGCGGCGAGGCGACGCAGGTCGATACAGTGCCCGAACTCTCCGGTGTCGAGATCGCGTATCGCGTCCGCGAAGATAGTGCTATTCCGTTGGCGCTGCCCAGCCAGCTCATCTTAGGCGGAGCCAAACTAACGCCGGAAGATCTAGAATCGTGGCGAGGTAAGCCCGTCGCTGTAACGCTTGATGACGGAAGCAGCATCTTCAAAAGGGTCGGCACTCGCTTGTCAGGGGGGCTTGCCCATTTCCGGCAGTTCGAAACCATTGGCGGCCTTGGCTCGTCTATGGTGATAGCGACCGAGGCTGTGGAAGGTTACGACAGTGCCCCATTGATGATTTCGGCGCGCCCTGTACTAGCCGTGCTCTACACGTAGATATGATGGTTCGACCTCAGTCGAGGCCTGCATTCGGTGACCGTCACCCCAACATCGATGGCGCGGGTCGGGGTGGCGATGGGCCCGAGTCGATTTCAGCGTCGAGATGCGCCTCGAACTCGGCCAGCGGCACGCCCTCGCCGCGTTCGATCTCGGCGATGGCCTCGGCCAGAAGCGGCTTGGTCCATTCCAGTTCGTCATGCGCGTAGCCGAGCGCGGCGGCCCGCTGCGCCAGTTCGGCTTCCTGCGCATGGGGCAGCACCACGCTTTCGGCGGCCAGACTGTCCCAGAGGTCGGTCAGGAGGTCGAACCGCTCCTGAGGTGTGAGGGAGGCAATGTCCGGGATCGTCATGGGGCAGGGCCTTCGGGATCGTGGCGCGGATATGGGAGGAGCGGTGCTGATAGGCGTCAGAACGCCTTCGGCAATCCGGCTTGTTTCAGAACGGCGTTGGCGAGGTGGCGCGAGGGAATGGCGTTGTCGACGACGAAGCGGTGGCTGTTGATCGGACTTTGCCAGATCTCGTGGTCGCCGCGCCCATGCCGCACAAACTGGCACCCTGCCTCGCGCAAGATTTTCTTCAGCTCGGGCGTGAAGCTCTTCATGCCGCGAGGTGGGCGCGCACCTTGGTCGAGATCGAGGCGATGATCTCGATGGGAATCTCGGTCTCAATGAGGTTGGTAGCCTCAGTGCCTTCGAGCAGGTCCTGGATGATGCCGGGGATCTTGGCCGCCAGCTCATTGAGGGTGGCGGCGCCGGTGGCGAGTCCCGGCACGTCGGGGCTTTCGGCGACCCAATAGCTGGCTTCCGGGTCCCAGGTCGCGCGAACCACGATCGTTGACATGTCGGCGTGCTCCTCTGCTGCGTCCATGTTGTGGTGCGCCGTTCGGAAAAAGCAACCCCGCAGCATCGCAACGTCCGCCCCCTCTGCCGCGTGGCGCGGCCAAGTTCAGGACCATGGCCGGCGCGATGCACCCTTGCCGAGCCCGTCACTCAAAAAGATCTTGTTGCGTATTATCCGAAATCGTGCTCTATTCTCCGCATCCCGTCCCGCAGAGGGGGCGCTTCGCGGTCGTCACGGACGTCGGGTGCGGGATGCGGTGGGCGCATTGGGTCGCAGCGCGGGTTCTCTCGTGCGGACGAACGATCCCAATGCGACGATGAAGTCGCGTGGTTCTGGCATCGCGGCGCTGATGCCAAGTTGGCGGTGACGAATCGCCGGCGACGGGGGCAAAAAAGCCGTTCCCCGGGAAGATCGCGTATAAATCGTAACACCATCGCGCAGGGAAGGCCGGGTGATCTCGGCTGAGCCTGTGGTTCTGCCGCGTGCTTTTTGTTGCACGCGGACCATGGGCGCCGGCCGGCGCCCGGTCTTCCCTGCGCCCTCTGTTTGATGAGGGTGAGATGCCAGGCATCACTCGGGCGTGGACTGCGTCGCGAGAGCGATGGTGCTCGGGTGGCTGATGATTTCTCCGTGCGCTGTTTTGGAATTGTGGAGCGGGATTCTGCCGCGGCGTCATTGCGAGCGCAGCGAAGCAATCCAGACTGCCTCCCCGGAAACGGCCCTGGATTGCTTCGCTGCGCTCGCAATGACGGAGTTTGGGCGAGCGGCCTGCGTCACACTCCGCTGTCATGGGGACGCCCGTAGATGTCCGGGGAACCGCCGGTCACACTCGCGTGTGGAGCATGGCCGTGGGGCGGGAAAGCAGGCGGGAACGGGTGCCTCACCGGCGCCTTTGTGCTAGCGTCAAGGTCCGGGCAACCTGGAGAGATTGTTGAGCGGTGTGACCCCCGAGCCGGCGCGGCCGGCAAGCAGCACTCCCGATGCCCTTGCGCGGCTCAAGCTGGCGCAGGCGCTGCAGCGGGCTCGCATCGCCATCGCCTGGGAGCAGGGCTGGCCGCATCTCGCCCGGCTGCTCACGGTCGTCGGCCTGTTCCTGATCGTCTCCTGGGCCGGGCTCTGGCTCGGCCTGCCGTTCGCAGCCCGCGCCATCGGAGTCGGCCTGTTTCTGCTGCTGCTGCTCGGCGCCGCCGTGCCGATGCTGCGCTTCCGCTGGCCCAGCCGTGACGCGGGCCTGGCCCGCCTCGATCGCGGTTCGGGGATCGCCCATCGTCCCGCCACGGCTCTCACCGACACACTCACCACCCAGGACCCGCTGGCGCGGGCGCTGTGGCAGGCGCAGCGCGAGCGCACGCTG
>JBARNF010000667.1:0-13812 GCA_049802835.1 Bradyrhizobium sp. | reverse complement strand
GCCCTCGGCGGCAACGGCGGCAATCGCTGCCAAATGGCCGCAACGCGCGCATGGCCGCCGCCGCGCCATGCGTCTTGCCGGGCGCACGCGGGCCGCCTAGGCTTCAATCAAGATTTCGAGATCGGAGAATGCCATGTCGCCCGCGGAAGCCCGCCTGAAGGAAGCGCCGTCGAACATGACGGATGCCGAGTGGTCGCAGCGGATCAATCTCGCGGCCGCCTACCGCCTGGTGGCGCTGTTCGGATGGGACGATCTGGTCGACACCCACATCTCGGCCCGCGTGCCCGGCCCCGAGCATCATTTCCTGATCAACCCCTACGGCCTGCTGTTCGAGGAGATCACCGCCTCGAGCCTGATCAAGGTCGACCTCTACGGCAACCAACTGTCCGAGAGCGAGTACAGCATCAATCCGGCAGGCTTCACCATCCACTCCGCGATCCACGAGGTGCGGGAGGATGCCGGCTGCGTCATCCATCTGCACACGATCGACGGCGTTGCCGTCTCGAGCTGCGCGGACGGCCTGCTGCCGCTCAACCAGATCGCGCAATACGTGACCCACGATCTCGCCTATCACGACTACGAAGGCGTGGCGCTGGACCACGACGAGCGGCCGCGGCTGCAGCACGACCTCGGCACCAAGAACCACATGCTCTTACGCAATCACGGCACGCTGACCGTCGGCCGCTCGGTCGCCTCCGCGTTCGAGCGCATGTATCACCTGGAGCGCGCCTGCTCGATCCAGGTCCGCACGCGAACGCTCGGACCCTCAGCCTATCCGGTCCGCGACGAGGTCGTCGACAAGAACGCGAAGCTGTTCGACAATCAGGATCGCGTCGAGCTGCGCTCCAATCAGCTGGTCTGGCCGCCGCTCCTGCGCAAGCTCGACCGCGTCAATCCCGGCTACCGGAATTGATTTCCGCGCGCTGATCAGCTAGAAAAGCGCATCACCCTCTACACATTCCATGGAATGAAACGCCGCCCAATTCCGGGCGGCGTTTTTTTCGGGTGCGCGTGCGTCAGCATCGTCCGGCGCGCGCAGGGTCCTGCCGTTCGGGCAGCGTACGCAACTGCTGCAGCTCCTCGGCGAGCCGCCGCTCGACGAAGCGCCGTTCATGATCGGCGAGCCGTGTGGCGAGAAGCTTGCGGTAGCGCCGCACATTGGCCTCGCGGGAAAACCGCGCACGAGCCGAGAGCTGCATCCGGCCATGACGCCCGCCGGCGGCGCCGTCTGCCTCCACGTCGACGCGGGGAACCACGCGCATCGCTGCGCCCCCGCGCGGGCGCGGCGGCTGATCCTCCCGGTCCAGCTGCCGCAGGGCGCCGAGAATGTCCGCCAGTCGCAGAGACTGCGTCAGACCCGGGATCTTACGCAGATCCGGGCGCGACTCGACTGCGTACATGTCAGACGCCCAGGATGACAGTATCAGCCGCTTCTCGGCTGCGGACAGACCGGCGTCGCCGAGCACGGCAGCCGGAGAGCCGTAGTGCGAGACCAGATGGAAGGCGGCATTCCCTGCGGTGATTGAAAGACTGCGCTCGCTCATGTCGTGTCTCCTCCAACGCTCCTTTCACTGTGAGACAGATGATGGTCGCGCGGGCCAACCGCCCGCGCGAAACCAAGCCGGCGTCATGCCGCCTTCTGCTGTGCGATCTGCTCGACCGGTCCTGTGCCGATCGCGATGCGGCGCGGCCTCATGGCTTCCGGAATCTCCCGGACCAGCTCGATGCGCAGCAGGCCGTTGTCGAACGACGCGCTGGTCACCTGCACGTAGTCGGCGAGATTGAACTGCCGCTTGAACGGCCGCGACGAGATGCCCTGGTAGAGATATTCGCGGCTGTCTTTATCGCCCTTGCGGCCCTCCACCGTGAGCACGCTGTGCTCCGCGGTCACGGCCAATTCGTCCGGCGCGAACCCCGCCAGCGCCAGCGAGATCCGGTAGCGGTCGTCGCCGAGCCGCTCGATATCGTAAGGGGGATAGTTGTCCTCGACCGCGCGCTGTGTCTCGTCGAGACGGTCGAACAGACGATCGAAGCCGATGGTCGAACGCCACAGCGGGGTGAAATCGTACGTCCTCATAGCCAAGTCCTCCAAAGAGCAAGATGGATACGAAGAAGCGCCGGGCCGATGCAGGCTTCCCGAGAACCAGACAACCGGTCAGCGCCCAGAGAGCAGCCGGGCCCTGGAGGCACCCGGCACCGCGGACAGCGGCAGCAAACGACTTAGAAAAACGGAAGCCGGTTTCAAGGACCTCTCGCAACTTTTTTTGCCACGCCCCGGCGCGGCGTGCCGCGTCGTCAGGCGGCGGCTAGCGACAGCCGTTGCAGCCGCATGGTCGCCTCGCGTAATACGCTGACCAGCCGATCGCGCTCGCGAGGGTCGAGATCGCCACGCGACAGGACGGCCTGACAATGCGCGACCACGCGTTGTTCGCTCTCGATGAGAAAACGCGTCAGGCGTCTGGGATCAGCCATTCCCATGACGGACGCCGGATTGGGTGGCGGATGGTCGTACTGCCAGGCAGGCATGATCGCCCCTGCGAACGCGAGCTGCGCTGCGACCCGACTTCAGGCCAACGTCCGGGGTAGCGCGACAGCGCCCAACCGCACCTCCCGTCGACCGTCGGTCCGTCGAATCGACCGCCCATCGACAATTATGGCCGGTTATGGACGGACTGCGGTCGTAGACCTGTTTGATAGCTGTGCGATATGGCCGATCCACGGCCAGCCGCGGCAGTCATTGCTTTTCTTTGACGGAGCTGGAGCTTCCTTGTCGAACCGTGACGGCTGCTGGAGATGCCGTCACCGGCGAGATGGTGGTGTTGGCGACCACCTCGCGCGCGGTATGCGCGCCAAAATCCTCGAACTCGTGCTTGAGTTCGATCGATGCGGCGCACGAGCACGCGGTCCCGCAATGGATGGAAAGTGCACGCACATCCTCCCTTACAGATCTGCAATGTCATAACACCCGGGTCCCATCAGGCTCCCGGGCGAAAACGACCTAGGAAAGCCGAACTTTTCCTTCAAGGGGATCGCAGAGAATTCTTGGCACTCCGGGAACGACTGACAGGGCGGCTCTCGACCCGCGCGGGGTCCCCTCTCCCAGCTCTACCGTCGCCAGAAATCCTCGTTGCGTTTCCTTGGGAGACAATGATGCAGTGTCTGCGGTATCTCCGGCCCATCCTGCTGGCGCCGGTCATTCTGCTCGGTGCGGTGACCGGGCCAGCCCTGGCTCAGATTCCCGACCTCAAGCTTGGCCGGGTACCGACGCTGGCGCCGCTGGTGAAGGAGGTCACGCCGGCGGTCGTCAACATTTCGGTCGAGGGCAAGGTCCGACAGGACAATCCACTCTATCAGAACCCGCGGTCCCGCGACTTCCCCGACGTCCCCAAACAGATCGAAAGGCAGATCAGCGCCACCGGCTCGGGCGTGATCGTCGATGCCCAGCGCGGCTATGTCATGACGGCCAACCACGTCGTCGAACATGCCGACGTGGCGCAGATCAGGACCAAGGACGGCCGCAAATTCGCCGCGCGCCTCGTCGGGCGTGATCCCGCAACCGATATCGCGCTGCTGCAGATCGACGATCCGACCGATCTCAAGGCCATCGCGCTCGGCAACAGCGACGCGCTCGAAGTGGGCGACTTCGTGATCGCTGTCGGCAATCCGTTCGGACTCGGCCAGACCGTCACCTCGGGCCTCGTCAGCGCGCTGGGACGCACGGGACTTGGCAAGCAGGGCTATGAGGATTTCATCCAGACCGACGCCGCCATCAATCCCGGCAATTCCGGCGGCGCGCTGATCAATTTGCGCGGCGAGCTGGTCGGGATCAACACGGCGATCATCTCGCCGGGCGGCGGCAATGTCGGGATCGGCTTTGCCGTCCCGATCAACATGGCGCGCCGTATCATGGAGCAGCTGGTGCAGAGCGGGCGCGTGGACCGCGGCCGCATCGGCGTCACGCTGCTCGACCTGGACTCACCGAACGACGGCCGTGTTCAAGGCGCGCGCGTCGCCGACGTCAGCGCCGGCTCGCCGGCCGAGCGCGCCGGCCTGCGCAAGGGCGACATCATCGTGAAGGCGAATGACATGCCCGTGCGCAGCGCGACCCAGGTGCGCAATCTGATCGGGCTGACACCGGTCGGCCAGCGAGTCCGCCTCGTCTTCGAGCGCGACCGTGCACTCGGCAACGCGACCGTCGAGGTCGCGCCCGTACCTGACGAGAGGACGAGAGTGCGAACATCCGGCTGAGGCAAATTCAACCTTCAGTCGCTCGTTGAGCCAGTACACCACGTGGAGTAAGGATTTACCGTGCATCAAGCATGCAACGAGACGCCGATACCTCCCTAAAGACCTGTTAAGCGCCGCGCTGCTTAGTGCGCCCCGTGGGAGGTATCGATATGCGGGGTGATGGGCTGGTCTTTAGTTTGCCGCGCTGGCGCGTGACGCGCTGGCTGGCAGACCCGGGATACCCGGTATCTTCAGACATTCGTCTCGCATTGATCGGCGAGCTCTACGGCTGCTGGTCCGTTTTCGCGGGCGGCGTCGTCAACACGATCGCTGTTGCCGCAGCACTCGCGCTGCGCATACAGACCGCGCCCTTCGTTGCCTGGTTTGTCTTGGAAGTCGCGATCTGCCTGTCGCGGCTGATCGTGATGATGATCGCCTATCGCCGTGCGCGGGAGCATCGCTCTACGCCAACGGATCTGCATATCGTGCTTGCAATCGCATGGAGCGCCAGCGTCGGTCTCGGCGTCGGCGTCAGCCTGTCGTCCGGTGACTGGGTCGCAGCTGCGCTCGCCTGCATCTCCTCAGCCGCCATGGTCGGCGGCATCTGCTTTCGCAATTTCAGTGCGCCGCGGCTCGCTGGCACGATGATCCTGTGCAGCATCGGCCCCGTGATCCCCGGGGTCGCCATCTCGCATGAGCCGCTGCTGTTCGCGATGTATCTGCAGATGCCGGTGTACTTCCTGGCGATGACCGGCGCAGCCTTCCGCCTGAACAGGATGCTGGTGACCGTCATGCATTCCAAGCGCGAGAGCGACGAACTGGCGCGGCTCGATCCGCTGACGGGCTTGCGCAACCGCGCCGGCTTGATCGACGCGCTGCAAACCCGGCTCGAGGACACAGCCCGCGGACAGTGCAACTTCGCCGTCCTCTATCTCGATCTCGATGGCTTCAAGCCGATCAATGACACCTTCGGTCATGTCGCCGGCGATGAGCTGCTGAGGATGGTGGCCGCAACGCTGCGCGATGTCGTCTCGCCGACGGACGTCGTCGCCCGGATCGGAGGCGACGAGTTCGTCGTGCTCGCCGACGATCCCACAATCGATCACGCGCTGGTGCTCGCCGAGCGCATCATCTCGGTCATGGCCGCGCCCGTGACATTGCCGGGTGGTGCGCACGTCTACATTGGCGTCAGCGCCGGCATTGCCGTCTCGCCCGATCATGGCACGGAGCCGGAGACGTTGCTGCTTGCAGCCGACGCCGCGCTCTATGAGGCCAAATCGAGCGGAAAATCGTGCTGGAGATTGGCCTCAGCCGAGGCCAATCTCGCAGCCTTACGCAAATTCGCCGCCGGCAGCCTCAACGCCGCGACCATCGAGGCCGCGGCCTAAATCCGTAGCTCGAGCCGTCAGCGCGGCATCTCCGCCAGCGCCGCGAGGATGCGAGCCCACGAGCGGATGCCCTTGTGGTAGCTCTTCAGGTCGTACTTCTCGTTCGGCGAATGGATGTTGTCGTCGTCGAGACCGAAGCCGACCAGCAGCGAGTCGAGGCCGAGCGTCTTCTTGAAGTCGGTCACGATCGGGATCGAGGCGCCCGAGCCCATCAGGATGGTCTCCTTGCCCCACTCCTCGGTGAGCGCCTGCTTGGCGGCCGCCAGCGGCTTCATGGTCCAGTCGAGCGCGATCGCGGCACCGGCCGAATGATCGCCGAACTCGACCGAGCAATCGCCCGGAATCCGCGCCGACACGTAGTCGCGGAATGCCTTGCGGATCCTGAGCGGGTCCTGGCCTTCAACGAGGCGGAACGAGACCTTTGCATGCGCCAGCGAAGGGATCACCGTCTTCGAGCCCTCGCCGATATAGCCGCCCCAGATGCCGTTGATGTCGCAGGTCGGCCGCGACGAGATCTGCTCGATCAGCAGCCGGTCCTTCTCACCGGCCGGGATCGACAGCCCGATCGGCTTGAGGAAGCTCTCGGGCGTCAGGTTGAGCTTCTTCCACTGCTCCAGGATCTCCGGCGGCAGATCCTTCACGCCATCATAGAAGCCGGGAATGGTGATGCGGCCGTCGGCATCGAACAGGCCGCCCAGCACCTCGGTCAGCACCCGGATCGGATTGCGCGCGCCGCCGCCGAACACGCCCGAATGCAGGTCGCGGTTGGCGGCCTTGATCTTCACCTCTTCGTACAAGAGGCCGCGCAGCGAGGTCGTGATCGCCGGCGTGTTCGGGTCCCACATGCCGGTGTCGCAGACCAGCGCGAAATCGGCCTTGAACTCGTCCTTGTTGGCTTCGAGGAACGGCACGAAGTTCTTCGAGCCGACCTCCTCCTCGCCTTCGATCAGCATCGTGATGTCGAGCGGCAGTGATCCAGTGGCCTTCTTCCAGGCCCGGCAGGCTTCGACGAAGGTCATCAGCTGGCCCTTGTCGTCCTCGGCCCCGCGCGCCACGATGATCTTGCGGCCGTCGGCGTGATCGGTCACGACCGGCTCGAACGGCGGCCGGTGCCACAGCTCGATCGGATCGACCGGCTGCACGTCGTAATGGCCATAGAACAGAACATGCGGCTTGGCCGCCCCATGGCCGTTGCTCTTGCCGACCACCGCAGGATGACCGGCGGTCGGCCGCACCTCGGTCGCAAAGCCCACGGTCGCAAGATCCTTGGCGAGATGGTCGGCCGCCGCCTTACAATCGCCCGCGAAAGCCGGATCGGCCGAGATCGACTTGATGCGGATCAGCGCAAACAGCCGTTCCAGGCTGTTGTCGAAATCGGCATCGATGTGATCGAGAACGGACTGAAGCTGCACATGGGCCATGGGCACGAGATCCTTCGGACTTGAACGGCTATTGCTATCGGCTCGCTTGTAGCTCCGTTGCGCCGTCCGGGCCAGCGTTCTCACGCGGCGCCGGATGCCGCAGATGCCAGCCCAGCCCGACTGCCATCACGACAGTGGCGGCGAAATTGTTGCCCCAGGCCTGGATGTCCTTTGGGAACGGCGGCAGCGCCAGCAGCAGCAGGATGCCCGCGAGCGCGAGCGAAAGCCACGTTCCCGTCCTCACGCCCGGCCGGGGATCGTAGGCGGCCCGGTGCATCAGCACGGTCATTGGGAAGAACAGCCATATGAAGTAGTATTGCCGCGCCAGGGGCGAGGCGACCGTCATGAGACAGAACAGGATGCCGAGTTCCTCGGCATCCGAGCGTGGCGTTCGCTTCTTCTCGGGCGGCAGGACGAGCACGAAGGCGAGCCCGAGCACGGCGCAGACCACGAGCACGACGAGGTTCGCCGCATTGAACGAAATGTCGATCACGTTCATCGTGCGGACCGGCCTCGACGGGTCGTCCTGATTGTAGTTGACGGGGCGTGTCAGCCGATGGGTCATCGCGATGATGGACTGGTTGACCCACGACCAGTTCTGCTCGTCGCGCTGGCCAAACCCCTTCTCGGAGCTGGCGCCGACCATGGCCTGATACCAGGTCTTCAGCTCGGCCGTATTGTGCTGCAGGCCGCGCACCGGCGCCGGCACGACGAACAGGAACACCAGCGTGAACACGATGGTGCTCGCGGCCGCGGCCCATTGCCGGCGCCAGACCAGATAAGGCAGCACGGCGACCGGAAACACCTTGATCGCAGTGGCCAGCGCGAACATGGATCCACCGAGCCAGGGTCGCGCCTGCTGCATGAGCCAGAATCCGTACAGCATCAGCGCGAGCAGCATCAGGTTCGGCTGCCCGAGATCGAACATGTCGAACACGAAACTGATCGTGACGAAGCCAGGCAGAAAATACAGCCACTGGTTGGGCACCCTGCCCGATCCGGTCATCGCGTGCGAGAACTGCGCCGTTGTCCACCACGCCACGATGTTGAGCAGCGAGAGGCACGCATAGAGCGCGACCTTGCCGAACCAGGCGGGAATGGCGAGCAGCACGGCGGGCAGCGGTGGATAGATGAAGGCGAAATATTCGCCGAGTTGGCTCGGATAGAGATCCTTGCCTTGCAGCACCTGCTGCCCGGCCCAGTACCAGAGCGGATAGTCTTTGGTCTTGCCGCTGCCCCAGAGCTCGGGGACCAGCACGTCAGCGGCCAGCAGGATGCAGCAGAGAAAGAACAGCAGATCGACCGGCACCCGCAGCGACGGCCATCTCAACACACGCGATTTTTCGGACATCAGGACATCATGCCGACAGCGAAGGAATTGAGGATCATCGCCGCAGCAATCCGCCCAGCGCACCACGCACCAAGGAGCGGCCGATCGAGCCGCCCAGCGATCCGCCGACCTGCTTGCCGAGATCGGCGGCGATGCCGCCCACGACCTTGTCGGTCACCGAGCGCGCGACGTTGCGTGCGATCACCTGCGTGGTCGACAGTTGGCCGCGCCTGACGTTGGTGCCGAAGATCGTCGCGGCGATGTCACCGATCCTGCCCAGCATGCCGCCGGACGAGGCTTCCGCCGTCGGCGCAGTTCCGGCAATCCGCTTCTGCAGCAGCTCGTAGGCCGACTCGGCATCGATCTCGGTGTCGTACTTGCCCTTGAACGGGCTCGCATCCATGATCGTCTTGCGCTCGTCCGGCGTGACCGGGCCGATCCGCGCCGATGGCGGCCGGATCAGGACGCGCTCCACCATGGCAGGCGTGCCGTTGCCTTCCAGGAAGGACACCAGCGCCTCGCCCTTGCCGAGTTCCATGATCACCTTGGCGGTATCGAGCTTGGGATTCGGACGGAACGTGTCGGCGGCGGCGGCCACCGCCTTCTGATCGCGCGGCGTGAAGGCGCGCAGCGCATGCTGCACCCGGTTGCCCAACTGTCCGAGCACCCGATCCGGCACGTCGAGCGGGTTCTGCGTGACGAAATAGACGCCGACGCCTTTCGACCGGATCAGGCGCACCACCTGCTCGATCTTGTCCATCAGCGCCTTTGGGGCGTCGTTGAACAGCAGATGCGCCTCGTCGAAGAAGAAAACGAGCTTGGGCTTGGCGAGATCGCCGACCTCCGGCAGCTCCTCGAACAGCTCGGAGAGCATCCACAGCAGGAAGGTTGCATAGAGTCTCGGGCTCTGCAGCAGCTTGTCGGCGACAAGAATGTTGATCATGCCGCGGCCGTCGCGATCGGTCTTCATGAAGTCCGCCAGCGCCAGCGCCGGCTCGCCGAAAAACTTCGTGCCCCCCTGGTTCTCGAGCACCAGCAGCTGGCGCTGGATCGTACCGACCGTCGCCCGCGTCACGTTGCCGAACGATTGTGCGACTTTGCGGATCGGCGCAAGCGGATCCGCTTCCGCGTCCGCGCTCTTCTTCCCGGATTCCGGAACGATGGCGTCGAGCAGCGCGCGCAGATCCTTCATGTCGATCAGGGCAAGACCATTCTCGTCGGCCACGCGAAACGCGACGTTGAGCACGCCTTCCTGGACGTCGTTGAGATCCAGCATCCGCGCCAGCAGCAGCGGTCCCATCTCGGTGACGGTCGCGCGCACCGGATGCCCCTGCTCACCGAACACGTCCCAAAATACCGTCGAGAACTGATCCGCCTGATAGGTCAGGCCGAGATCGCTCGCGCGCTTGACGATGAAGTCCTTTGCGGCGCCGATCTGCGAGATGCCGGACAGGTCACCCTTGATGTCGGATGCGAAGACCGGAACACCGGCCCGGGCAAAGCCTTCGGCCATCACCTGCAGCGAGACGGTCTTGCCGGTACCGGTTGCTCCGGTGACGAGCCCGTGGCGGTTGGCAAACGCAAGTGTCAACCAGGCCGGCTGCTCGCCAGCACCCACGAAAATCTTATCGTCGGTATCAGCCAGTGACTTTCCGGATGGTGCCATGATCGTCCGTCTTTCGAGAATGGATCGTTTCGCATCGCACGAGGTGCATAGCATCTCGTGCGATAACATACTTTAGTTTCGCAGCTCGGAACCAGTGTCAGGGTGCCTCACCTCTTCGCACCGCGCGCGCTCTCCATATCATGTGACGCCGCGCAACACGCACGCTTGATCCGTAGATTCAACATCTGGTCTTGCATCGCTGCAACAGTCCATTGTGGATCGCAAATCGATTCGCGGGCCGGACCTGCTCGTCGCTTGTAATTCACGGATCGTCCGATCAAGATGAATTCCAGCGAGGACGTCCGGTCTTGGGGGACCGGATGACGACGGGGTTTACATGTGCGAGCTGATTGAGCCGCTGGCCAGAATGGCCGGCATCGATAGAGCTGTGGCTGAAAAGCCTCCAGAAAAGCCTGCCGAAAAGCCCGCCAGCATTCTGCTTGCCAGTATTCAGCTTGACGTCTTCATTCAGCTTGACGTCTTCCGCAATAGCGGACAGCAGCACCAGTTCGGAACCTTGCCCGGCGTGGAAGCCACGATGGCGGATATCGTCCGGCTGGCGGGGCCGGTCATCGGCACGTGCGAGATCGAATCGCCCGCTCGTGAACTTTTCAAGTTCGGCCGCGACCAAACCGGAGCGGATCAGATTGATACGATCGTGGCGGGCACGCGGGGCCTGAGCCAGTTCGCCTGAAGCACCTTCGCGCGCCGAGTATCATGACATATCCGATCACCGAACTCGAAGGCATGACGTCCTTCGCTGCCTCCAAACTGAAAGCGCTTGGCATCCGGACCACCGATGCATTTCTCGAAGCCGCCCGCACCGTCAAGGGACGGAAGGCGCTCGCCGCAAAGACCGACATCAGCGAGCAGCAGTTGCTCGATTGGGCCAATGTCGCCGATTACATGCGCATTCCCGGCATGGGTAAGGCCAAGGTCGGCCTGGTTCGTGCAGCCGGCGTCACCACGGTGCGCGAGCTTGCACACCGCAATCCTGCCCGCCTGGCGCAGAACATCAAGGAAGTGAACATCCGGCGAAAGCTGGTGCGCATCCTGCCGTCGGAAAAGTCCGTCGGTCAGCTGATCGAAAAGGCGCGGCGGCTGGAACCGAAGATCAGCTACTGATCAGCCGACATTCACCTGGGCGCGGCTTGTGCAGCGCGACATCTTGACTCGATCGTGGCAACCGCGCAAAGCGGCGCCATGAGCGTGACGTCGTCCCCTCCAGCCAATGGCTCGCCGGCCGGCCACCCGCTGCTGCGGGCATGGCTGGCCCGTCCATTTCCGGCGGTCATGGGCATCCTCAACGTCACCCCGGACTCTTTTTCCGACGGCGGCCGCTTCAATGCGCCCGAACAGGCCCTCGATCAGGCCCGGCGCATGATCGCTGATGGCGCTGACATCATCGACATCGGCGCCGAGTCCACCCGGCCGTATAAGGGTGCGGAGCCGGTTACGGCCGAGGAGGAATTGGCGCGCCTGCGGCCGATCCTGGCCGCGATCGTCGCGCTCGGTGTGCCCGTCTCCATCGACAGTATGAAATCAGAGGTTGCGCGCTACGCACTGAAATCAGGCGTGCAGATCGCAAACGACGTCTGGGGCCTGCAGCGCGATCCTGCGATGGCCGACATCGTCGCCGCGCATGGCGCGCCGGTCGTGGTGATGCACAACCGCGCCGAGGTCGATCCGGAGATCGACATCATCGAGGACATGCTCGTCTTCTTCGCGCGATCGCTCGACATCGCCGCCAAGGCCGGCATTCCCCAAGGGAACATCGTGCTCGATCCCGGCATTGGCTTCGGCAAGACGGCGCAACAGAGCATGACGGCGCTGGCGCGGCTGGATGAATTCGCCCGGTTCGGATTGCCGCTGCTGGTGGGCGCCTCGCGCAAGCGGTTCATCAGCTCGGTCGTGGCGTCGGAGCCGCAGCAGCGGCTCGGCGGATCGATTGCTGCACATCTGATCGCGGCCCAGCGCGGGGCTGCGATCATCAGGGCGCATGACGTCGCCGAAACGGTTCAGGCCATGCGCGTATATGCAGCGATCGAGGCACAGCGATGACGGACACGATTTTCATCAAGGGCGTCCTCATTCATGCCCGTCACGGCGTGATGGAGCATGAGAACGAGGTCGGGCAGCGCTTCGTCATCGACCTTGAGCTCTACACGGACCTGTCGGACTCCTCCCGCAGCGACCGTCTTGCCGACACCGTGTCCTATTCCAACGTGGTGGAAACGGCGACCGCGGCATTCAAGGACGTCAACTACCGGCTGCTCGAACGCGCGGCCGGCGCGGTGGCCGATGCGATCCTGTCGAGCTTTGCGCGCATCCGTGCCGTCAAGGTCACGGTGCACAAGCCGCATGCGCCGATCGCCGCGATCTTCGAGGATGTCGGCGTCGTGCTGACCCGCTCGCGCCATCCGTGACCGCGATGGCCAGCGCGCTCATTGCTCTCGGCGGCAATGTCGGCGACGTCAGGGTGACCTTTCAGAATGCCATCCCGGAGATCTGCCGGCGTGCCGAGGCCACGCTGGTTGCGCGTTCCTGCGACTATGTCACCCCGCCCTGGGGCGAGGAGCAGCAGCCGCCCTTCATCAATGCCTGCATCGAGATCGCAACTTCGACGGCCCCGCAGGCGCTGCTCGGCGTGCTGCACGAGGTCGAGCGCATGTTCGGCCGCAATCGTGCACAGGAGACGAGATGGGGGCCGCGGACGCTCGACCTCGACCTCGTCGCCTATGACGACGTGACCATCGACACGCCCGATCTCACTTTGCCCCATCCGCGCCTGTTCGAACGCGGCTTCGTGCTGGTGCCGCTCGCCGAAATCGCGCCTGCGCGCCGGATCGCTGGCCGCCGTGTCGATGAGGCCGTGCTGCGCGTTTCGCGCGACGGAATCCGGCCGCTGCCCTCCGCCGAATAGCCGAGAGGCGCGGCGAAACAACCGTTTGGCTTGGCGGTCGCGACGTGGCATTTTGCGGCCCGACAACCTGCGAGAACAGACGCCACCGGGAGACGCGAGCCGTATGACGACCGACACCGAACAGCTGCGCCTGGCCGCCGATTTTGCTCCGGCAAGCGAGGAGGACTGGCGCAGGCTGGTCGACGGCGTGCTGAAAGGCGCGGCTTTCGAGAAGCTGGTCGGCAAGACCTATGATGGCCTGAAGATTCAGCCGATCTATCCGCGCGCCAAGGATGCGGCGCCCATCGCCGGCCGCGCACCCTCGGCGGCCTGGCAGGTGATGCAGCGCGCCGATCATCCCGATCCGGCGCAAGCCAACAAGCAGGCGCTGCTCGATCTCGAGAACGGCGCGACTGGGTTGACACTGGTGTTCGCGGGATCAAATGCCGCGCACCGCTTCGGGCTCGCACCCAACGCAGAGACGTTGGCACGCACGCTGGACGGCGTGCACCTCGACGCTGCGATTGCAATCGAATTGCAGCTCGGAGAGGCGTCGCTGTCAGCCGCCTCGCTCGTCGCCGACCACCTCAAGCAACGCGGCTTCAAGCCTGCCGCCTGCGACATCCGTTTCGGTCTCGATCCGATCGGCGACGCCGCCAGCCGCGGCGCGAGCGCACATGACGCGGCCACGCTCGCCGGCAGCGCGATCGGACTGGTCAAGCAGCTGCATGGGAGCGGTTTCAAGGGTCCATTCCTGGCTGCGGACGGGCGCGTCGTGCACGACGCCGGCGGATCGGAGGCGCAGGAGCTCGCCTTCGTGCTGGCGTCCGCTGTCGCCTATCTGCGCGCGCTCGAAGCCGATGGCATTGCGCTCGAGA
>JBARNF010000666.1:0-2723 GCA_049802835.1 Bradyrhizobium sp. | reverse complement strand
GCGCGAAGGTGAAGGATGTTGCGGAACTGGTCGACAAGCTTCGGAACGAGGCGGGGGTGATCTGATGACCACGCTCCTCGTCGCCGAGCATGACAACAAGTCGCTCAAGGACGCTACCAACAAGGCGCTGACGGCGGCTGCCGCGCTCGGCGCCGATGTCGACGTGCTGGTCGCGGGCCAGGGCGCCAAGGGCGCCGCTGACGCCGCTGCCAAGCTGTCCGGCGTCAAGAAGGTGCTGCTCGCCGACGATGCGGCCTACGCCCATGATCTCGCCGAGCCGCTCGCCGCGCTGGTGGTGCAGCTCGCCGCGAACTACGACGCGGTCGTGGCGCCGGCGACGTCGCGCTTCAAGAACGTGATGCCCCGGATCGCAGCCCTGCTCGACGTGATGCAGCTGTCGGAGATCATCAAGGTCGTGGCGCCCGACACGTTCGAGCGGCCGATCTACGCCGGCAACGCGATCCAGACCGTGAAGTCGAAGGACGCCAAGAAGGTGATCACCGTGCGCACCTCGACCTTCGCCGCGTCAGGCGAGGGCGGCAGCGCGCCGGTCGAGACGATTGCCGCGGCGGCCGATCCGGCGCTGTCGGCCTTCGTCGGTGAGGAGGTCGCCAAGAACGACCGTCCCGAGCTGACCTCGGCCAAGATCATCGTTTCGGGCGGCCGCGCCATGCAGAGCCGCGAGAACTTCGCCAAATATATCGAGCCGCTCGCCGACAAGCTCGGCGCCGGCGTCGGCGCCTCCCGCGCTGCTGTGGATGCCGGCTACGCGCCGAACGACTGGCAGGTCGGTCAGACCGGCAAGGTGGTGGCGCCGGAGCTCTACGTGGCGGTCGGCATTTCCGGGGCGATCCAGCATCTCGCCGGCATGAAGGACTCCAAGGTGATCGTCGCGATCAACAAGGACGAGGATGCGCCGATTTTCCAGGTTGCCGATTACGGCCTGGTCGCCGACCTCTACCAGGCGGTTCCCGAACTGACCGAGGCGCTCGGCAAGCTCGGCAAGTAACGCACTAGACGCCGGCCGCGTGGGACTGTCGCGGCCGGTGTTTCATCTGTTAGGGCATGGATGGGCGCAAAAGATGCGCCATTCCGGTGGATGACAACATGGCTCAGATCAACAAGCTCGGTGTGATCGGCGCGGGACAGATGGGGAACGGCATCGCGCACGTTGCCGCGCTGGCCGGGCTCGACGTGGTGCTCAACGACGTCTCCGCCGATCGGTTGAAGTCGGGGATGGCGACCATCAACGGCAATCTGACCCGTCAGGCCGCCAAGAAGCTCATCTCCGACGAGGCGCGCGGTCAGGCGCTCGGCCATATCACGCTGACCGACAGCCTCGACGGTCTCGCCGATTGCGATCTGGTCATCGAGACGGCGGTCGAGAAGGAAGACGTCAAGCGCAAGATCTTCCACGATCTGTGCGCGGTCCTGAAGCCGGAGGCGGTGATCGCCTCCAATACCTCCTCGATCTCGATCACCCGGCTCGCCGCCTGCACCGACCGGCCCGAGCGCTTCATCGGCATCCATTTCATGAACCCGGTTCCTCTGATGGAACTGGTCGAGCTGATCCGTGGCATCGCGACCGACGACACCACCTTCGAGTCGGCCAAGGAGTTCGTCCGCCGGCTGGGCAAGCAGGTCGCGGTCTCCGAGGATTTCCCAGCGTTCATCGTCAATCGCATCCTGCTGCCGATGATCAATGAGGCGATCTACACGCTTTATGAGGGCGTCGGGAACGTCGAGGCGATCGACGCGGCGATGAAGCTCGGTGCCCATCACCCGATGGGCCCGCTGGAGCTGGCCGATTTCATCGGCCTGGATATCTGCCTGTCGATCATGCAGGTGCTGCACGAGGGGCTGGCCGATTCCAAGTACCGGCCGTGCCCGCTGCTGGTGAAATATGTCGAGGCCGGCTGGCTCGGCCGCAAGACGCAGCGCGGCTTCTACGACTATCGCGGTCCCAAGCCGGTGCCGACCCGCTGAATTTACCGCCACCGTGGCTCCATCGATACGCTTAGTTAAGGCTCCTCGGGTAGCGTGGCCCTGAGAGAGGTAAGTGCGTATGGACATGAGCTTGGTGGCTGCGGCTCTGGCGCAGCAGACGGGTGCGATTCAGCAGCAGGTCGCGACGTCGGTGCTGAAGCAGAACCTGAACGCCCAGAAGGATGCGGTCCTGACGCTGCTGGGCGGCGCGCAGCAGACGCTGTCGCTCGCCAATGCCGGCCCCGGGGTCGGCGGCAACCTCAACATCGCCGCCTGAGTTCTGCGGCGTCGAAGTCCGCCCTTGATCCGCGGTCATTCCGGGGCGATGCGACAGCATCGAACCCGGAATCTGGAGCTTGTCGCACTCACATCGAGATTCCGGGTTCAGCCCTGACGGGCTGCCCCGGAATGACGGCCGTGGTGAGGGGGCGACCTACAGCCCCGCGGCCGCCTTCGTCGTCGCTGCCTGGATCAGCTTGACCGCGTCGTCGCTGTTCCATTCGGCGGGACCTGCGATGGTCGCGATCTCGCAGCCATTGCCGTCGACCAGCACCGAGGTCGGCATGCCCAGCGCGCGGCCGACCGCCTTGAGATCCTGGAACACTTTCGCTTTCTGGTCGCTGAAATAAGCCAGTTGGGTGAGCTTGGCGTCGTCGAGAAAAGCCTTGGGCTTGTCGGGATCGCGAGTGTCGATGTTGACCGCGACCACCTGGAAGGCGTCGCCGCCGAGCTTGGCC
>JBARNF010000665.1:0-1950 GCA_049802835.1 Bradyrhizobium sp. | reverse complement strand
GACCTCTCCCCGCAAGCGGGGAGAGGTAAGGGACACCCTCACCTTAATCCCAGCCCGCGCGCGATGATGCCGCGCAGCACCTCGGTGGTGCCGCCTTGGATCGTCAGCTTGGGCGCGGTGCGGATCGCGAACGTCAATTGCTTCTCCAGCGTTTCGCGGTTGCCGGCGTCCTCCTCGATGAAGGCGGCGAGGTCGCGCACCCGGTGCGGCAATTGCTGCTCCCACACGGTGCCGACGTCCTTGACGATCGAGGCCTCGACGACCGGCTCCTTGCCCGCCTGCAGCATGCCGGCGACCGACACCGACATGCGCCGCATCGCATGCAGTTGGGCGACCAGGCGGCCGATGCCCTCGGCGCTGCGCGTGTCGGGATCGGGGCCGACCGCGCGCACCAGCTCGGTCAGGACGTAGTAAGTCTCGAGAAAGCGCTCGGGCCCGGAGCGCTCATAGGCCAGCTCCGAAGTTGCCTGCTTCCAGGCGCCGTCGACCTCGCCGAGCTGATGATCATCAGGCACAAAAGTGTCGGTGAAGACGACCTCGTTGAATTCCTTCTGGCCGGTGATCTGCCCAATCGGGTTCACCCTGATGCCCGGCGTCTTCATGTCCACCAGGAACTGCGTCAGCCCGTGACGGCGGTTCTCCTTCGTGGCCGGCGATGTCCGGAAGATCGCGATCATGTAGTCGGCCATGTGCGCCGACGTGGTCCAGATCTTCGAGCCGTTGATCAGCCAGCCGCCATCGGTCTTGGTCGCGCGCGTCTTGGCTGCGAACAGGTCGGAGCCCGAATTCGGCTCGCTCATGCCGATCGCGAAGCACAGCTCGCCGCGGCAGATGCGCGGCAGGATGTCCATCTTGATAGGCTCGGGCGCATAGCGCAGCAGCACCGGTCCGCTCTGGCGGTCGGCGACGAAGAAGCGCCGCACCGGCGCGTTGGCGACGCGCATCTCCTCGGTCACCACGTAGCGCTCCAGGAACGAGCGCTCGTGGCCGCCATATTGCTTCGGCCATGTCATGCCGATCCAGCCGCGCGCGCCGACCCGGGCCGCGAACTCGCGCGCGTCCGCATCCTCGCGCAGCGGCTGGAACGGATTGAAGGTGCCGGCTGCGATCTCCTCAGCGAGGAAGGCACGCACCTCCCTGCGCAGCTCCTCGCATTCGCTCGGCAGGCGGATCGGATCGAAACGCAGCGCGGTCATCGGCAATCCTCTTCGTTGGGCTCAGCGCGAGGCGACCAGCGGCCACAACTCGTCGGCGCCGCGCGCGGCGATGCGGCGGCCGAGCGCCACGGCCCAATGGCTCTCGGAGCCGAAATCGTCGCGCCAGGCGAGCGCGCGAAGCGAGAAGCGGTGCAGGATGTGCTCGGTGGTGAAGCCGATCGCGCCGTGCACCTGATGGGCGATCGCAGCGGCCTTCTCGGCGGCTTCGGCGCAGCGGATCTTGGCCGAGGCGGCTTCGAGGAAAATGGCGTCGTCGAAGACATCAGCGTGGGCGATTGCGTCCGCGGCCGATGTCGCCGCCGCGGTCGCCGCCGCGCTTTCGCCGGCCAGCCGCGCGAGATTGTGCTGCACGGCCTGGAATTTTCCGATCGGCTTCTCGAAGGCGACGCGCTCGCCGGCATAGCGGACGCTGATCTCGAGCAGCTGGTCGAGCGCGCCCGCGATCTGCAGGCCGCGCACGACGCCGCCCATCAGCATCGAGGTCGTCGCATCGAACCCGGCCGGAGCGGGCCGGCATGCTGATGGCGCGACCTTGTCGAAGGTGATGGTGTCGCTGGGATCATTGGCGAGAGACAGACCTGCATCGATGCGCAGCCGCGCCGTCTCGACCAGCGCGATCGCGACCGAGCCCGGGCCGTGCGCGACCACGGCAATGTGCGTCGCGCTCCTTGCGAACGGCACACCCCGGGCGCGGCCTGACAGCGTGCCGCCGGCATCCAGCGTGATCTGATCC